>JBBDWO010000021.1 GCA_040902765.1 Acidimicrobiia bacterium
CCCCCCCCCCCCCCCCCCCCCCCCGCCAGACGCGTCGCGAGGCCCACGTAGCGTTTGCCCTCCCCCCTCCCCGCCGCTCGCTCTGCTCCCGGCGGTACTCCCCCCTTCGGGGGGAGAGAGTCTGAGGGCCGCCCGCCGTCCCCAGTCTGCGTTCTGCCATCTGTTCAACAAATCCCGATGTGCATCGCGGCTACCGACCTCGCTTCGGCGTCTACCGACAACACGTCGTCGACCGTCGCCAGCTCGCGTTGCTCGACGTCGGCGAGGGTGCGCTCCACCACGACTGGGATCGAGGTGAAGCCGATGCGGCGCTCCAGGAAGGCGCGCACGGCCATCTCGTCGGCAGCGTTGAGCACGGCCGGAGCCGACCCGCCGCTCCTGCCGGCCTCGTAGCCGAGGCGCAGGCAGGGGAGCTGATCGAGGTCAGGCTCCAGGAACTCGAGCACCGCGCCGGCCAGGGAGAACGGCTTGGGGTCGAACGCCAGACGCTGCGGGTGACCGAGGGCATAGGCGATCGGGACCCGCATGTCGGGCGCGCCCAGGTGGGCTTGATACGAGCCGTCGGAGAACTCGACGAGTCCATGGACGATGCTCTGCGGGTGGATGACGACGCCGATGCGGTCGTACGACACGCCGAACAGATGGTGCGCTTCGATCACCTCGAACGCCTTGTTCATGAGTGTCGCCGAGTCGATGGTGATCCGGGGCCCCATCGACCAGGTCGGATGGTCGAGCGCCTCCTCCACCGTCACCTCCTCGAGGTCCTCCAGGGGGCGTCCTCGAAACGGTCCGCCGGATGCGGTGAGCACGAGCCGCGACACCGAGTCGGCATCCTCGCCGTCGAGCAGTTGGAAGAGTGCGCTGTGCTCGGAGTCGATGGGGATCAGCTCGCCCCCGCCGCGGGCAGCGGCGTCGAGCAACACCGTGCCGGCGCTGACCAGGCTCTCCTTGTTGGCCAGGGCGAGCCGGTTGCCGGACTCGAGGGCGATCGCCGAGGCCCGAAGTCCGGCAGCGCCGACGATGGCGTTGACCACGGTGGCATCCGGTATCGCCGCCAATTCGGCTACGGCTTCCGAGCCGAACGAAACCCGTTCTCCGAGATCGGCGGTGAAGCGCTCCCGCTCGTCGCCGGTGGGGGCGGCGACCGCCACCCGAACCTCGGGACGGGCCGTGGCGATCGCATGCAGGTCGTTGGATCCCCGGCCGGCGGCGATCGCTACCACCGGCCGCCCGAGCCGATCACACACCTCGAGCGTCTGCCTGCCGATGGAGCCGGTGACACCGAGGACGACGACTGGCGTCACCCGGCCAGGCCCTGAACGGTGAACAGCACCCAGGCCCCCGGAACGACGAACAGGAGGGCGTCGATCCGGTCGAGGATGCCGCCATGCCCGGGGAGGATCACCCCCATGTCCTTGATGCCCATGCTCCGCTTGAACATGGACTCAGCGAGATCGCCCAACGGGGCGAGCACCGACACCACCGCGGCCAGCGCGAGGGCGTGAGCCAGCGAGATCTCCTCGAAGACGAACGACATCCCCGCAGCGGCGCCGAAGGTGGCGACGATCCCACCGAGCAGCCCCTCCACCGTCTTGTTGGGTGACACCAGCGGGGCGAGGCGGCGGCGCCCCATCACGCGACCGAACCCGTAGGCGCCGATGTCCATGGCGGCGGTGGTTACCACCACGGTGAGCATGAGCGCGTGGAACCCGGGCGCTTTGATCAAGGGGAACGCGAACGAGGCGGTGACGGTAACCCACACGACTCCCAGCAGGGTCAACCCGCCGTTGGTGAGCGCGTCGCGACCGAGCGGGGCGAAGGCGTAGACGAAGTAGGTGACCACGGCCACCAGGCACAGCACCACCGGGATGGCGAGCGGGCCATGGAACCAGACGCCGAACAACACCCCCAGGCCCCCCAGGTAACCGAACAGGGCGATCGGTCGGAGTCGGGCTCGACGCAGCGCCGTGTAGTACTCGATGAGGGCGATGAGCACCACGAGCCCGATGAACACGGCAAACGCCTCGCGCCCGACCCACATCGACCCGAGGAGCAGGCCGAGGAGCACGAGTCCGGTGAACACCCGGGTCCCCAGATCGGAGCGGGTCCGCTCGACGTAGGTGTCCTCCTCATCGCCGCCGAGGTCCGCCACGTCGTCGTAGCCGATGACCCCGGTCCCGAGGCCGGGCATGGAGGCCGACATCGCCTGCCACTCCAGGTCCTCGTCGCCAGCCTGGTACATCGCCTCGGCGAGGCCGCGATGCTCCCGCGTCGCCGAAGTGGCGTAGCTGTCCGCGTCGAGGTCCAGCTCGGCGTCGTCATCGATGACGACCGCCGGTGGGCTGTCGTCCTGTCTCCCATCCAGGTCGTCATCGTCCTGCACCTCGTCGAACCACTCGTCCTCGCCGCCCATCTCGTCGTCCAGGGGGTCCGCGGCCAACGCTGCGGCCTCCCGGGCTGGCAGCGGGGGGTCGTCGACGAGCGGCTGTTCGGCGGCCAGCCATACCGGTTCCTCCGGGCGGGCCGGCGGCGGCGGCAGGGACGGCGGCGAATCGTCGGTCCACGGCGGGGACGGCGCGAACACCGACGAGCCCGGCTCTGGCGGGTCCTCCTCCTGAACACCCTCACGCAGCCAGGCAGTCTCCTTCGGATCCGCCTCCACCCAGGCGTCGGTCTCGGACTCTCCTGGCTCGTCGCGGTGTCGTGGCCGGCCACCCTCCTCCGCACCCACGGCGGCGCCCTTCTCCGCGGCCCGGGCCGCCTTGCGGGCGCGACGACGCTCCTTGCGACTCATCTCCTCGGGTGGCCCGTCACCCGAATGCCCGGGCGCAGCCGGGGACGCAGGGAGTGAACCCACGAACTCATCCCAGTCGTAGAGGCCTTGGCCGTCCTCGGCTCCGAGGGCCTCGTAGGCACGCGCCGTGGCGACGCCATGAGGCATGTCGGTGTCGGCAGGCGGGACGGCGGGGGTCGGTGGGTCCTCACCATCGGGGTCGGGTGCGGGAGCGGGTTCCCAGGCGTCGTCGACCGGACCCGGCTCCTCTACGACTTCGGGGGCGACCTCGAAGAGTGTCTCCTGCTCACGATCGTACGAGTCGGGATCCAGGTCCACCGGCGCCGAATTGGACCCGACCTCGGAGTCCCCATCGAAGCCACGGGACTCAACGTGCTCGGCGGCGTGGGTGGCGTCGGTCGCCCACGCCGGGAGGTCGACGAACTCGCCAGTGTCGCCCACGGGGACGGGGGGAGGGATCTCCTCGGCCTCGGAGTCACTCCAGTCGCGCTCGTCGGACGAGTCGCTCAAGACGAGGTCGTCGGCGTCGGGCGAGGACTCTTCCGGGTCGTACCCGCCGGTCCTGTCGTCTCCGCTGTCGTTCACCCTGCCTCCTCGGTGACGCCGGTCACACCTCGAGCAGTTCGGCCTCTTTGTGGGCGAGGAGATCGTCGAGCCGCGCGATGTGCTGGTCGGTGACCTCCTGAAGGCGCGCCTCGCCGCGGTGGATGTCGTCCTCAGAGACCTCACCCTCGAGGGCCTCCATCTCATCCTTGCTGTGCCGACGGATGTTACGGACGGCGACCCGCCCTTCCTCGACCATGTTGCGGACCACCCGGATCAGCTCCTTACGGCGCTCCTCGGTCAGCGGCGGAAACGACAGGCGAATCACGGAGCCGTCGTTGGAGGGGTTGAGGCCGAGACCGGCAGCCTGCAACGCCTTCTGGACAGCACTGACCGACCCGGGATCGAAGGGTTGGACGACGAGCAGCTGCGCCTCCGGAACCGAGATCGATGCCAGCTGCTGGAGGGGCGTGGGAGCGCCGTAGTAGTCGACGGTGACGCGCTGCAACAGCGCCGGATTCGCCCGACCGGTGCGGATGGTGGCGAATTCGCTCTGGGCGTGCGCCACCGCCTGGTCCATCTTCGCCGAAGCCTCGGCGAGGAGTTCGTCGATCACCGCTCGCCTCCTCTCAGCGGACGAGCGTCCCGATCGCTTCGCCCCGTACGGCCCGCGCGATGTTCCCGGGGACCGTGATGTTGAAGACCCGGATCGGGAGGCCGTTGTCCATGCACATCGTAATGGCGGTGCTGTCCATGACCCGGAGTCCCCGCTCCAGTACCTCCATGTAGCTCAGGTCGGGTAGCAACTGGGCGTCGGGAACCTGCTCCGGGTCGGCGTCATAAACGCCGTCCACCCGGGTTCCCTTCAGCACCATCTCGGCGCCGATCTCGGCTGCGCGCAGCGCCAGGGCGGTGTCGGTGGTGAAGAACGGGTTTCCGGTACCGCCGGCGAAGATCACCACCCTGCCCTTTTCGAGATGACGGATGGCTCGCAGCCGAATGTACGGCTCGGCCACCTGGGCGATGCCGATCGCCGTCTGTACCCGGGCCGGGGCCCCGGCGCCCTCTATGGCGTCGCGCAATGCCAGGGCGTTGATCACCGTGGCCAGCATTCCCATGTAATCGGCGTTGGCGCGGTCCATGCCCGCCGCCGCCGAGGACAGGCCGCGGAAGATGTTGCCGCCCCCCACGATGATGGCGATCTGGTGCCCCTCAGACGACACCTCGGCGATCTCGGTGGCCAGCCGCTGCACCGTCTTCGGGTCGATGCCGTAGCCGGTCTCCGGATCTGCGAAGGACTCTCCCGACAGCTTGAGGGCGACCCTGGTCACTCTGCTGAGTCCTCCCCCACACCGAGGCGGCTGAAGCGACGAACCGCGATGTTCTCTCGCATCTGCACCCCGAGTGCCTCGACCATATCCCCAACGGTACCGGCGAACTTCTCCGCGTTGGCGAATGTCTGGTCGAGGAGCACGGTGTCGGCGTAGAAGGAGCCGACCTTGCCGTCGACGATCTTGGCGATGACCTCTTCCGGCTTGCCCTCGTTGCGCGCCTGAGCAGTGATGATGGACCGCTCGTCGTCGATCGCCGAGTCGGGCACCTCGTCACGGCTCAACCAGCGGGGCCGCGCCCAGGCGACGTGCATGGCGATGTCGTTGGCCGCAACCTTGAACTCGGTGCTCTTGGCGACGAAGTCGGTCTCACAGACCAGTTCGACGAGCACGCCGATCACCGGTCGATCGGCCTGAAAGTGCAGATACGAGCCGATAGTGCCCTGGTCTGCGGCGCGGTCGGCGCGCTTGCGTGCCGAGGCGAGCCCGCGCTCCATGAGCAGACGCTCGGCGGCCTCGAGGTCGCCGGCGGACTCTTCGAGAGCCCGCTTGGCATCCATCATGCCGGCGCCGGTCTTCTTTCGGAGCGCGGCGACGTCCTGGGCGGTGATCGTCGTCACGACGCCTCCACCGTGGCCGCATCGTCAGCGGCCGCATCGTCAGCGGCCGCATCGTCGGCGCCCTTGCGCTTCGCCTTGGCCAGTTCGGCACCCTCGAGGGCAGCGTCGGCGATAGCGGACCCCATCAGCTGAGCGGCGCGGATCGCGTCGTCGTTGCCGGGGATCACATGGTCGACATCGTCGGGATCACAGTTGGTGTCAACCACGGCCACCACCGGGATCCCGAGACGGCTGGCCTCGGTGACGGCGATACGCTCGGTGCGCACGTCGATCACGAACACCGCATCGGGTGCTCGCTGCATGTCGCGAACCCCGCCGAGCACGGCGCGCAGCTTCTCGAGCTCGCGCCGCAGCTTGAGACGCTCCTTCTTGGGGAGGGCGTTCATCACGCCGGTGTCGTCCATCTGCTCCAGCTCGCGCATGTACAGGATGCGCTGGCGGATCGTCTGGAAGTTGGTGAGCATCCCGCCGAGCCAGCGATGGTTCACGTAGGGCATCCCGGAGCGGGTAGCCGCCTCCTGGACCACCATCTGCGCCTGCTTCTTGGTACCGACGAACAGGACCACACCGCCGCCGGCGACCAGGTCGCGGATGAAGGCGGTGGCGCGTTCGGTCGCCTCGAGGGTCTGACGCAGATCGATGATGTGGATCCCGTTGCGCTCGGAGAAGATGTAGGGACGCATCTTCGGGTTCCAGCGCCGGGTCTGGTGCCCGAAGTGCACGCCTGCTTCGAGCAGCTGTTTCATGGTGACAGCGGCCACCGTTCCTCCTTCGTTGCGGTTGGTCTCTCGCCCCGGCCGCTGGAACCCCTCATCCGGATCTCACGATCCGACCGCAGAGGGACGGCGTATGGGGCGTGTGGTTAGGAGCCGAGTGTAGAGCGATCTCGCGATTCGCAATTCGCAATTCGCAATTCGCCATTAGCCAGAACCCCCACGACCTGTCGGAACACTTCTGGCCACGAGCCAAAAGCCAAGAGCTGGTTCTTATCCTGGCTCCATCATTCGGTTGCGGAGGCTCATCACGGCCTTGGTGTGAATCTGGCAGATGCGTGACTCGGTGACGCCGAGCACGCCGCCGATCTCGGCGAGGGTCAGACCCTCGTAGTAGTACAGGGTCACCACCAGGCGCTCGCGGTCGGCGAGGCGGCTGATGGCGTCGGTCAGGAAGTACCGGGTCTCCTGTTTTTCGAACGAGCCGCTTGGATCCATCGACTGAGGATCGGAGAGCAGATCACCAAGGGTCGCCGAGCCACGGTCGCCAGGGTCGAGCAGCTCGTCCAGGGCGACGAATCCGAGCGAAGCGATCTCACCCAGACGCGTTTGCAAGGCCTCCAAGGCGACACCCATGTGCTCGGCGAGTTCCTCTTCGGTTGCCGATCGCTTCAGACGGTGTTCCAGCTCGTCGAGGGAACGCTGGATCTCGCGGGCACGCGCCCTCACCGATCGCGGCACCCAGTCGAGGGCGCGCAGCTCGTCGAGGATCGCTCCCTTGATCCGTTGCACCGCATAGGTCTCGAACTTGAAGCCACGCTCGAGGTCGAACTTGTCGATCGCATCGATCAGCCCGAACATCCCGTAGGAGATCAGGTCTGCCTGTTCGACACTCCGTGGCAGTCCGACACCCACCCTGCCCGCGACGAACTTGACCAGGGGCGAGAAGTGGATGATGAGTCCCTCCCGCGCTGCCTTGTCCCCCGTTTCCTTGAATCGGCGCCAGTACCCCTCGAGGTCCTGCTCTGAGGGTTCAGGCGCGCGGATGCGATCGCTCATAGGTCGCCTTGAGGTGGCTGAGGGACACGGCAGTGTATGTCTGGGTGGTGGCCAGTTCAACATGACCCAGCAGTTCCTGAACGGTGCGCAGGTCGGCTCCATGCTCGAGCAGATGGGTGGCGAACGAATGTCGCAAAGCGTGTGGGAAGGTGCCGATCCGACCGGACACGACGCGGCGGATCCCCCGCTGATCCAATGGTCCCCCGCGCGCCCCGACCCACAGCGCCCTGCCCGCCCCGGCCGAAGCAAGCGCAGGTCGTCCCCGGGCCAGATAGCGATCGACCGCCCGGCGTGCCTCACCGGACAGCGGGACCACGCGTTCCTTGGAACCCTTGCCCATCACCCGGACCAGGTCTACCCCATCGACGTCGTCCACCTGCATGCCGACGAGCTCCGACACCCGCACACCCGTCCCGTAGAGCACCTCGAGGATGGCCCGATCACGCAACGACATCGGGTCGGTTCCATCGATGGCGTCCAGACCCGATCCGAGGGCCCGCTCGGGGACCGATCGCGGAAGGCGCAGCGGCTTCTTCCGGGACGGCAGAGCATGGGTCGGGTCGGCGGCCAGGCCGCCACGCTTGACGGCGTCGGCGAAGAAAGCCCGCACCGCCGACGCCTTGCGCGCCACCGACGCCGGCGCGTAGCGCCTGGTAACGAGATTGGCCTGGAACCGGCGGACGGCGCGTCGGTCGACGGCATCCACCGAGTCCACGCCGAGGCGGTCACAGAAGTCGAAGAACTGGGCGAGGTCGCGTCTGTAGGCGGCGATGGTGTGCGCGGAGAGGCCGCGCTCGTCGGACATCCGGCCGAGGAACGCCTGAACGGGCTGGCGGGCCCAGGAGGGCGTCCGGGGGAGGTTCGCCACGCGCCCATCGTCGCCGGGTGGAGCGGCGCGGTCAACGACCGCTTTCAGGCTGGCATCACCAGATCGCCTTGACGCCTGACCTTTCCCTCGAGCTCCAGGCGCCCCAGCAGGGCGAGCAGCTCGGAACCATGGAGACCGAGAGCGGCGCCGAACTCGTCGATCGGAACACCCGCCTGAGCGAACATCTTCGGCTGCCCCACCGCCGCGGCGACGGGGCGAACTGCCGGCGGGCCGAGTACCAGCGACAGGGCCTCCACCAGGTCGGCGGGATCGAGCACCGGCCCGGCCCCATCGCGGATCAGGAGATTGCACCCGACCGATGCGGCGCGGCCCACGTCGCCGGGCACCGCGAACACGGCTCGGCCCTGCTCGGCAGCGCGGGCAGCAGTAACCAAGGCGCCACCCCGGACCGCCGATTCCACCACCACGACCGCCGCCGATAGCCCTGAAATGATCCGGTTGCGGGGCGGAAACCTCCAGCCTAGGGGACGCGCCCCCGGCGGATACTCGCTGATCACGGCCCCACCGCCGTCGAGGATGGTGGTCGTCAGGTCGGCGTGCTCCCGGGGGTACACCACGTCGACCCCGCATCCGAGGACGGCCACACTCGGGCCTCCCGCTTCCACCGCGGCGCATTGTGCCGTGGCATCGATCCCCCGGGCGAGTCCCGAGACGAGGACCCAGCCCGCCGCAGCGATCGCCCGGCCGTATCCGGTGGCGAGAGCCCTCCCGTACCCGGTGCATCGCCTGGTACCCACCACGCCGACGCCCATACGCTCGGGGAGACGGCCCCGGACGAACAACACATCCGGCGGGTCCTCGATCCCGGCGAGCCACGGCGGGTAGGCGCCATCGCCGAGGAACACCGTCTCCGCGCCCGCCTCCTCCACAGCACTTCGGCACTCGCTTGGTGCCCGCACGACTGCAGGAGGTACCCCGTCGACGCCTCCCGCCCGAATCGCCGCGAGGACCGCACCGGCGGTGCGATGGCGGGCCACCAGGTCACGATGACGCGCCGGGTGCAGCCCGACAAAGGCGAGACGCAGCCGATCGTCACGACTCACACCGCACCTCGAAGCCCGAGCGCCTCGGCCATGTGATCGGCGTTCGCCGAGTCGTCCCCGGCGAGGTCGGCGATGGTTCGAGCCACCCTGCGCACCCGGTCCCACCCCCGGGCGGTCAGATCGAAGCGCTCGATCGCTCGGGTCGCCAGCCGGTGGGCGTCGGGATCCCACGGGAGGGCGTCGAGCGCGTCGCGGTCGAGAGCCCGGTTGAGCACGCCACGGTCGATCTGGCGACGGCGCGCCACCTCCACCCTCCCCCTGACCGACGCTGTCGCTTCGCCACCTGGCCCGAGCAGCTCGGCTGGCTCCACCCGATGCACGGGAACCCGCAGATCGAACCGATCCACCAGGGGGCCGGAGAGGCGGGCCCGATACCGGCCGACCGCAGCGGGCGCACACCGGCACGGCGAGCGCGAGTCCCCGTGGAAGCCGCACGGACACGGGTTCGTCGCCGCCACCACCTGCACCCGACAGGGGAAGCTGACCGATGCGCCCTTCCGGGCGACGTGGACCGCCCCCTCCTCGATGGGCTGACGCAGCGTGTCGAGCAGGTAGGGCGGGAACTCGGCGAGCTCGTCGAGGAACAGCACGCCGCGGTCGGCGAGGGTCAACTCCCCCGGCACCGGCATGCCCGACCCCCCGCCGATGATCGCCGCCGGCGTGGCCGTGTGATGGGGGCTGCGAAATGGGGGCCGGGCGTCGAGGAACGGTGGCCTTCCGGCGGCGGCGTGAGCCTGGGCGACGTCGAGCGCCTCGTGCTCCGTCAGATCCGGCAGCACCCCTGCCAAGGCTCGGGCGAGCATCGTCTTGCCGGATCCGGGCGCCCCCGACAGGAGGAGATGGTGCCCACCGGCGGCGGCCACCTCGACGGCCCGCCGGGCGACCTCTTGACCTCGAACCGATGCCAGATCGACCGCAGGATCTCGGGATGGCGGGGTCGGGGCGGTGTCGGTGGTGCCCGGATCCGTTCCGGCCACTACCGCGATGGCCTGAGCCAGTGAGTCCACGCCGGTCACCTCGGCGCCGGACAGTGCCCCTTCGGCCAGGGCCGACACCCCGAGCAGGCATCGCTGACCGCGCTGACGAGCGACGATGCCCGCGGCCAGGGCACCGCGAGCCGAGCGCACCGTCCCATCGAGGGCGAGCTCGCCGAGCGCCACCACCTCCCGACACGATCGCGGCGCCTCGCCGAGGGCGGCGGCGACTCCGAGGGCGATGGGCAGGTCATAAGCCGAGCCGGCCTTGGGGACATCCGCCGGTGCCAGGTTGACCGTCACCTTCCCACGATGAAAACGCAGCCCGGTGGCCGTGATCGCAGCGCGCACCCGTTCGCGTGCCTCGCGTACCGCGGTGTCGGGGAGGCCGACGATCGTGAAGGTCTCGCGCTGAGCGGTGGCCAGGCTGACCTCGACCCGAACGGCCCGCGGTTCCACACCGACGACGGTGGCAGAGGTGACCGAAGCGAACATCGCGTCAAGGTATGGGACGCCCCGGACAGAAACCAGGGGTACGAACTCAGCGGCCTTCGAACTCCGGGGGTCGCTTCTCCAGGAAGGCGACCATGCCCTCCACGACATCGGCGGTACCGAAGAGCAACGACTGGGCGGCCTGCTCGTAAGCGAGCCCGTCATCGAACGAACTGCCCGCTGAGGTGTCCAGGCCCGTCTTGATGAACCGCTGCGCGAGGGGAGCCCCGGCTGCCAGTTCGGCGGCCAACGATGCGGCCGACCCGGCCAGGTCGGCCGGGGGCACGACACGGGCCACCATGCCCATCGCCATCGCCTCGGCGGCCTCGACCGTGCGACCGGTGAGCGCCAACTCTTTGGCGCGGGCGAGACCTACGAGCCTGGGCAGCACCCAGGTGCCGCCGAAGTCGAGGGTCAGGCCGCGCTTGACGAAGACCTCGGCGAACCGAGCGCGCTCGCTGGCGATCACGATGTCGCAGCCCAGGGCGAGATTCATCCCCGCCCCGACCGCGTAGCCGTCGACGGCGGCGACGGTCGGCTTGGTGATCCGGTGGAGCGCCGAGGCGGCGGCGCCGACATCGGTCATGGCGTCGTAGGCGCGGGTGGTCGACGCGGCACCCCCCAGGTCGCTCAGATCGGCGCCGGAACAGAAGTCCTCACCGTCCCCGGTGATCACGAGCACCCGGGCTGGCGATGCCTCGAAGTCGTCGAATACCGCAGCGAGGTCACGCCACGAGCCCATCGGCACGGCGTTGCGTCGGCCGGGGTTCGAGATCGTCAGCCAGCGCACCGGCCCGTCGTCACGCGTGGAGAACATCGCGAAGGACGATACAAGAAGAGCTCACAGCTAACAGTCCACAGCTCACAGCCAGAACTTCAGTCTGGCCGATAGCTGGTAGCCGGTAGCTGGTAGCTGTCTGCCATCATCGGCTCATGGGGTTCAACCCGTTTCGGAAGCAGCAGCGGCGGACCGCCGACGTCGTCCTCGTGGTGGCCGCACTGGGCGTGGCGGTGCTGCTCGTCCTGTGGGCCGTGGCGTGGCCATAGGTCGATCACTGGGACCGGAGGTCGTCACCCCGGTGCAGCCATACAACGCCCGGAAGGCCTACCTCTGTCCGGGTTGTCAGGGCATCATCCCTGCCGGGGAGGGTCACCTCGTGGTGATCCCGGAGGACTACCCGGACCTGAGGCGTCACTGGCATCGGGCCTGCTGGTTCATCGAACTCCGAGCCCGCCGCTGAGGATCACGACAGGCCGCGAATCCACCGCACCGTCGCCCCAGTGGCACCGAACTCCACCGACAGGACATCGATTCGGGCCGGTCGCGGACGCACCCTGCGAGCGGCGTCGAGCATCCGACGCTCCTTCTCCTCGGTGATCTGAACGAGAGGATCGGCTCCGTACCGGGTCTTGACTTCGGCAGCGACCACGACCCCGTCGATGCGCACCAGCAGATCGATCTCGCCGCGACCAACGCGCAGGTTGCGGGCGATGACCGTGGCCCCCCGCCGTAGGAGGAAGGCGAGGGCGACCGCCTCGCCGAATGCGCCTAGCGCTAGATCTCGTCGGGCTCGGGCAGCTCGAGCTCGGCGTGCTCCAGTTCCTCGACGTTGACGTCGCGGAAGGTGAGCACCCGCACCGACTTGAGGAACCGTGCGGGGCGATACATGTCCCAGACCCAGGCGTCGTCGAGCTGGATCTCGAAGAACACGGTCCCGCCCGCGTCGCGAGTGTTGAGATCGACCTGGTTCGCCAGGTAGAACCGGCGCTCCGTCTCGATCACGTACCGGAACATCGGCAGGACGTCTCGGTACTCGCGGTAGATCTGCAGTTCGACGTCCGACTCGTAACGCTCGAGGTCTTCTTCGCTCACCCGGTGGCTCTCCTACGGAAGATGGCGATGTTACCGACATACCAACCGTTGTACGCAGTCGGTGGGACAGAAAAGAGAGCCGCCAGCCACCAGCCACCAGCCAGAGGAGTCACCGCGCCCTTCGGGCCGAGGACTGGGCGACCCTGGCCATGAGCCATGAGCCATGAGCTATTGGCCGGGCGGCCGGAGGCCGCCCTATAGCCCTCCCCAGCGGCTGGGGGGCCAGACACGGACGAACGCTCGACCGATGATCTCATCTTCGGAGATCGGGCAGAAGCGGGTCCCGTCCGAGAGATGGGCCTCGGGACACAACCGCGAGCTCCGACTGTCCTCACTACGGTTGCGGTTGTCGCCCATGACGAAGACGAATCCGTCGGGAACGGTGATCGGGCCGTAGTCGGGCATCGACACCGCCCTAGTCAGGTATGACTCGTCCACCAGCTCCCCGTCGATGGACAGCCGGTTGTCACGGATCTGGAGGGTTTGGCCGCCTACCGCCACGATCCTCTTGATCAGCGCGGTGTCCGGCGTCGCCAGCCCGAGCGCCTCTCCGATGTTGCGCAGCACGGCCGCCGGGAATGACTCCCCCTCCTTGGCGGGCGCACGCGGGTCGTCGAACACGATCACCTGACCGGGGTGCGGTTCACCCCACCGGTAGGAGAGCTTGTTGACCATGACCCGGTCGTTGACAAGCAGCGTGTCCATCATCGACTCCGACGGGATGAAGAACGCCTGCACGATGAAGGTCTTGACGACCACGGCGACCACCAGCGCCACCGCGACAAGGAGCGGCAGCTCGACCCAGAAGGGTCGGGGCGGCTTGTCGCGGCGTCGCCGCTTCTTGCCACCTTCCTCGGTGTCGGAGGGTGTGTCCGCTTCGAAGGAATCGACCGGGTCGGCGAGGGGTCGGCCGGAGCCAGCGAGGGGCTCTATCGACTCGGGGTCGGACACGGTGGGCACGATACCCGTGCACCGCGGTAGCGGTGCGTCACGGGTTCGCTCGGTCGCGCTTTTCCTTGATGCGCGTCGCCTTGCCGACGCGTTCCCGCAGGTAGTACAGCTTGGCGCGACGTACGTCACCGCGACGGGTGACCTCGATCGAAGCCACGATCGGTGCGTGGAGCGGAAAGATGCGCTCCACTCCGACACCGAACGATACCTTGCGCACGGTGAACGACTCGCGGACGCCACCGCCGTTGCGAGCGATGACGACACCCTCGAACGCCTGGATCCGCTCGCGACCGCCTTCGACGACGCGGACGTTGACCTTGACGGTGTCGCCGGCCTTGAAGTCGGGGATGTCGTCGCGCATGTGGGCGGCTTCGACCTGGTCGATGATGTTCATCGGGAATCCTCCGGGGGGCTCGCACGATCGTCCGAGCGGGCGGGATGGTAGTCCTCGCCGTCGGACTGCGAGAAATCGTCGAGCAGGTCTGGGCGGCGCCGCCGGGTCCGGTCGATCCGCCGCGTTCGCCGCCACGCGTCCACCTTCGCGTGATCGCCCGAAAGCAGCACGTCGGGCACCTTCCAGCCCCGAAAGTCGGCAGGGCGCGTGTACTGAGGCTCCTCGAGCAGGCCGTCACCCCGAAAGCTCTCCGAGACCGTTGAGGATGGATTCCCGACGACACCCGGGAGGAGGCGGGCCACCCCCTCGACGATGGTGAGCGCAGCCACCTCGCCACCGGCGACCACGAAGTCGCCCAGGGAGATCTCCTCGTCGACGAGATGCTCGGCAACCCGCTCGTCGACGCCCTCGAACCTGCCGCACACCAGCGTGATCGCCTCGAGGCCCGCCAGCCGATCGAGCGTGTCCTGGGTGAGCGGGGCGCCGGCAGGGGTGAGCAGGACCCGGTGAGTGTCGGCGAGGGGCTCGAGAGCCGCCGCCAGCGGTTCGATCATCATGACCATCCCCGGCCCCCCACCGAACGGCGCATCGTCGAGCTGGCGGTGCTTACCCAAGCCGTGGGCGCGCAGGTCGACCACGTCGACCGTCAGCGCTCCGTCGGCGATAGCCCGCCCCACGATGCTCACCCCGAGCGGGCTCTCGAAGAACCCGGGAAACATGGTCACCACGGAAATGCGCATGGACCAGAGGGTAGGGAGTCATCAGGCGGGCGAGCGTTCCCTACCCGTACTTGGTACTTGGTAGTTGGAGGGCGAGCGGATAGCGGCGGATCCGCTTCTGACTCTCCTCCCCCGTAGGGGGAGGTGTCATCGGCCGAAGGCCGATGACGGAGGGGGAGGCCAGACGCGTCGCGAGGCCCACGTAGCGTTCGCCCTCCCCCCTCCCCTCCGGTCGCTCCGCTCCCTACGGGACTCCCCCCTACGGGGGGAGAGAGGACTCCTGCCGAGGCCACTGTGCAGTCGCGGTTCGGACTGTGTGTCTCCTTGCTGTTGTCCGAGCCGTGTCAGCGCTGTCGATAGCTGTATTCCGCCACGATCCTCCGAATGCTCTTGGTATGCAGACGTTCGTGCCAGATCAAACGTCGGAGAACCTTTCGCACCGACCAACCTGCAGCATCGTCGATGCGCGCTAGGTCAGAGGCTTCACGTAACCCGTCGAGGAACGCCAAGGCCTCGGCCCTGCGGTGAGCGAGAACGGCCTGCCAGTCGCTCTCCATTGACATTGGTGCCGATGGTGGTCGGAAGCCAACCGCGGCCAGGTAGTAGTGAGTTTCCGTGTTGGCGAGATGAGCTACGACCTGACGGATGGTGCGCCAGCGCGCCCAAGGCAGGAACCGCTTGTATGACGGATCCCAATCAAGGACCTTGGCCGGCAGCCCTTGGAGGGTCGCCAGCAGGTCACGACGGGAGGCCTCGAGGAGTTGGACTGCCAGATCGAGCTCCCCCACGGTGGAAGGCTCTCGATCGGGTGTAAACAACACCTCGTCGCCTTTTATCGCGTCCACCACTTCCACGGCAGTCTCAGGGCCCGGATCGGCGAGTCGGTGCGTCTTCATCCATGCCCGGTACTCGTTGTACTTGACAGGCATCCGTTCCAGAACTACAGCAGAGGTCGACGCCCAGGTGGCAAGACCAAGGAAGTCGAGTGCCCATGCCTGAAACCCTGGTTCGGCATCGGGGAGTCCCTCAAGCAGCCACACCCGCACCGGGTGACGGTACTAGATCCAGCCTCAGGTCTCACCCTCGGGTGACCGCTTCAGCCCATTCGGGCCCTGTCAGCCCTCTGATGACAATCCCGCACGCTGGCCGAACCAAGTACCAAGTACCAAGTACCAAGTACCAAGTACCAAGTACCAAGTAGTCCCTCTCTACATCTCCGCGTCGGAGGGCACGACCGTCTCGTAGAGGGTGGTCCGCCTTGCCGGTATCCGCCCGACCGACTCGATGGCCGCCTCGATCTCCTCGGGGGTTGCCAGCTGGCCGTGGGAGGCACCGGCGGCCCTCGAGATGTTCTCGTCCATGAGGGTGCCGCCCATGTCGTTGCAACCGGCGCTGAGGAGGGCGGCGCCGCCGTCGAGACCGAGCTTGACCCACGACGCCTGGATGTTGTCGATCGACCCGGACAGGGCGATCCGGGCGACGGCGTGAACCAGCACCACCTCGTCCCAGGTCGGACCAGGTCGGGAGCGACCCCGCAGAAAGATCGGCGCCCCCATGTGGACGAAGGGCAGCGGGACGAACTCGGTGAAGCCCCCGGTGCGGCGCTGGATCCGCCGGAGCACCTCCAGATGGGCTGCCCAGGAGCGGGGACCGTCGATGTGGCCGAACATCATCGTCGACGTCGACCGGAGGCCCATTTCGTGAGCCGTGATCATCACCCGGGCCCACTCGGCGGTGGTGATCTTGTCCGGACACAGATACCGGCGCACCCGGTCGTCGAGGATTTCGGCGGCCGTGCCGGGGAGGGTGCCCAGGCCGGCGTCGGCGAGCCTCGCCAGGAAGTCGCCGACGGTCACGCCGAGCGTCTCTGCCCCCTGCCACACCTCGAGCGGAGTGAAGCCGTGGATGTGCATGGCCGGTACCGCCTGCTTGATCGCCTCGACCACCTGGACGTAGAAGTCCCCGGTGAACTCGGGGTGGATGCCGCCCTGGAGGCACACCTCGGTGGCGCCCCGGTCCCAGGCCTCCTTCGCCCGGAACACCACCTCGTGGACTTCGAGGAGGTACGGATCACCGCGCAGGTTGAGCGACCGGGGTCCCTTGGAGAACGCACAGAACCCGCACCGGAAATAGCACTGGTTGGTGTAGTTGATGTTGCGATTGACCACATAGGTGACGCGGTCGCCGACGGAGTCGCGGCGCAGCTGGTCGGCGACGGCGGCGATGGCGTCGACCTCGGCGCCCCGAGCCCGAAACAGCCGCTCCACCTCGTCCTGGGTCGGTGGCTGGCCGCCGAGCGAACGCTCGAGGATGCCGCGCAGATCCGGGTCGAGGTGGCCGAGTCCGTCGGGTGCCGCTGCCGACATCCAAGCAGCGTCCGACCACTCGGCCGAGTAGCGTCGCGGTGGCATCGGCGCCGGCTCGTCCTTGCCCGGTGCCCAGGAGTAGCCGGACCGAGCCGCTCCCGACCCGTCCACCAGGTGCAGCCACGCGGTGAACACCTCTGCGGCGAGCGCCGAGCGAGCATCGTCGACGGAAACCCCCACGGGGAAGGCGGTCCGCTCGACCAGCCGTCCGCCGAGGGCATCTCGCAGCTCACCGATGCGCTCGGTGTCCCAGTCACGCAGCACCAGATCCCCGGCGCCGGCAGCCACTGCCTGGACCGCATCGTCGACGCTGTCGACCAGGACCGATACCACGGCCTCCACGCCGGGGGTCGACACCAGTTCGGCGGCGTGGTCGACGGTGCTGCGGCCGGTGCGCAGGTAGGCGGCTCCGCTGCGGGTGAGGGCGTCGAGTACCGCTTCGTCGGCGCCGTCGTCGAGGACGGTGATCCGCCAGCCGGGACCGTCCACGGCGAGGGCGTCGGCGGGCCTCACCACCCAGGCTGCGGCATCGTCGCCCCCGGAGGTGGCCACGGTGAGCAGATCGGCGGCGAGGGCCGGCGAGCCGTCCTGACCGGGTTGGAGCTCGACCACGGTCGTGCCCTCGGCCCGGCGAGCCTCGAGCCAACCGGGGCCGAGGGCTGCGGACGGGCGCATGCGTACGAAGGAGATCACACGGCCTCCATGCGGGGGGCGAGAGCGTACCCCTCACCATCGACGGCGGCACGCACCGCCGGCATGAGCGTCGGGTCGATCCACCGGTCGTCGATGAACTCCGGGTAGACGGGCAGGCGAGGGCGCAGCTCGAAACCGGCGGCGGACGTCCGCTCCTCCAGCTCGTCGAGATGTGGCCAGGGTGCCTCCGGGTTGACCCAGTCGATGGTGAGCGGGGAGACGCCGCCCCAGTCGTTGATGCCGGCGTCGAGGTAGACCTCGAAGCGTTCGGTCAGGTTCGGCGGTACCTGCAGGTTCATCCCGGGACCCAGGATCCAGCGCGCCGCCGCCACCACCCGGGCCACGAACTGAACGGTGGGCTCGGCGTCGCGCCGCTTCGGCGTGTCCGCCTTGGCGCGGAAGTTCTGCACGATCACCTCTTGCACCGCCCCGGTCTCGGCGGCGAGGGAGGCAAGGGCGAACAGGCTGTCGACGAGCTCCTCGGGAGTCTCACCGATCCCTACCAGCACGCCGGTGGTGAACGGGACCCGTGCCCGGCCAGCAGCGCGGATCGTCTCCACTCGAAGCGCCGGGTCCTTGTCGGGGCAGTCGTAGTGGGGCATCCCGGGCTCCATGAGCCGGCGAGAGATGTTCTCGAGCATGAGTCCCATCGACACGTTGGATGGCCGCAGCGCCCGCATGTCCTCCTCGGTGAGGAGGCCCGGGTTGGCGTGGGGGAACACGGCGGTCCGGGACGCGACGGCTTCGGTGTTCATGCGGACGTACTCGATGGTGCTCGCGCAGCCATGCCGATCCAGGAAGGCCCGGGCTTGCGCCCAGCGATCCTCCGGCCGGTCGCCGAGGGTGAACAGCGCCTCGGTGCAACCGTGGGACTCACCGGCGAGGGCGATCGCCATGACGTCCTCGGGCTCGAGGTACTCCCCGCCGGCACCGGGAGGCTTGGCGAAAGTGCAATAGGTGCAGCGGTCCCGACACAGGGTGGTCAGCGGAACGAAGACCTTGCGCGAGTAGGTGATCAACCTCCCCTTGCCCTCGTCGCGCAGCCGACGCGCCTCGGCGAAGAGCCCGTCGACATCGCCGTGCCCCCGGACCAGCCGGGAGGCGAGTTCTGGATCAGGGGCGGGAAAGGCCATCGTGAAACGGTAGCCACAACTCGTTTACCGGTTACCGGTTACCGGCTACCGGCTACCGGCTACCGGCTACCGGCTACCGGCTACCGGCTACCGGCAAGCGAAGACGGAAGACGGAAGACGGAAGACGGAAGACGGAAGACGGAAGACGGAAGAC
>JBBDWO010000022.1 GCA_040902765.1 Acidimicrobiia bacterium
AGTCACACCCCGGGCCCCACTCCCAACCCACCAAGCGTGACATATAGGGGGAGTAGCGCCGAAGGCGGGGAGGGGGGAGGGCTAACCCTACGGAGGCCCCGCGACGCGTTTGGGCTCCCCCTCCGTCAGCGATCTGGCGGTCGCTGCCACCTCCCCCTTCGGGGGAGGAGAGGTGTGGGTGCCCTGAGGGTGCCAACCCCTCCGTCAGCGCTTGCGTCCCGCGTCGGTGCGTTACCACTCTCTCCCCCCGAAGGGGGGAGTACCGCCGAAGGCGGGGAGGGGGGAGGGCTAACCCTACGGAGGCCCCGCGACGCGTCTGGCCCTCGTCCCTCGCCCCTTAGACTCCGGCGGGTCGTTGACGGAGGTGTGAGCCGGTGCCGCGCTGGATGGTGAGGCTGGTCTGGGCGCTGGTGTTCGTCGCCCCGGCGAGCGTGCTCCTCCTCTGGTGGTTGGGCGGTCTCACTCCCAAGCACGATCCCGAGGTCGGTCGCGTCGTCTTCGGCAATATCCCTGACCCGGTCGTCGTCGGGTTCTACATCGCCGTCACCCTGGTCATCGGCTACGCCGTCTACCTGTTCGCCATCCGGGTGAAGAACTGGGATCGCGGGGCCGCGGAGACTCGCCGTGGCCTGTGGGGCCGCCGTCTGCGTGAGCTCGAGCGTGGCCTGAGCATGCGCTCGGTTATGGAGCGCAAGGACACCGGCCTGATGCACGCCATGATCTACTACGGGTTCATCGTGCTGTTCCTGGGCACGGTGACCCTGGAGCTGGACAACATCGCCCCCACCAGCCTCAAGTTCCTCGAGGGGGCGTTCTATCAGTGGTACTCGCTGATCCTCGACGCCTTCGGTCTCGTGTTCCTGGCGGGGTTGGCCTGGGCGGCGATCCGGCGGTGGGGGGTTCGCCCGTGGCGTGCCCGCACCAAGTCGAAGCCCGAGGACGCACTGATCCTCGGCTTGCTTGCCTTCCTCGGCATCAGCGGCTTTGCGGTCGAGGGGGCTCGCATCGCGCTGGTGGGCCGTCCCGCCTTCGAGACGTGGTCCTTCGTCGGCTATCCCCTGAGCGGCCTGGTGCCGCAGGCATCGGCGTCGGCGATCCACCTCGCCTGGTGGGTGACCCATGCGGTGGCCTTCCTCGCCTTCCTCGTGGTGCTGCCCACCACCAAGCTGCGCCACATGTTCATGTCGCCGTTGAACATGGCCCTGGCGCCGCACGAACGCCCCAAGGGGGCGATGCGGGAGATGCCCAACCTGTTGGAGATGACCGAGGAGCTGGAGACGGTCGGGGCCTCCAAGGTCGCCGAGTTCACCTGGAAGCAGCTCCTCGACACCGACGCCTGCACCATCTGCGGCCGCTGCACCTCCGTGTGCCCGGCGAATGCCACCGGCAAGCCTCTCGACCCGCGCGAGATCGTGCTCAAACTGGGCGAGGTCGCCGCGGCCACCGCGTCACCGCGGATCACGCCGCCGGTCGGTCTCGACGCCGCGATCACGGTGAGCTCCGACTCCGTGTTCGAGCGGATCACCGCCGAGGAGCTGTGGGCGTGCACGTCGTGCCGTGCCTGCGACGAGGTGTGCCCGGTCGACATCGAGATCCTCGACAAGATCCTCGACATGCGCCGCTTCCTGACGCTCATAGAAGGGGAGTTCCCCGCCGAGCTGGGCAAGACGTTCATCAGCCTGGAGAACTCGTCGAACCCGTACGGCATGAGCCAGCAGAACCGGGCCGACTGGACGGCGTCACTCGACTTCGAGGTGAAGCGCCTCGGCGAGCCCGGGGTGACCGCCGAGTACCTGTACTGGGTGGGCTGCGCCGGGTCGTTCGACGACCGCAACAAGAAGGTGACCGTGTCGACGGCGCGGCTGCTGCACGAGGCCGGCGTGGACTTCGCCATCCTCGGGCCGATGGAGCTGTGCACCGGCGACCCGGCTCGCCGGGCCGGCAACGAGTTCGTATTCCAACAGCTCGCGCTGCAGAACATCCAAACCCTCGACGATCTCGGGGTCCGCAAGGTGGTCACCCAGTGCCCGCATTGCTTCAACACCATCGCCAACGAGTATCCGCAGTTCGGCGGATCCTACGAGGTGGTCCACCACAGCCAGGTGCTCATGGACCTGCTCGCCGACGGGCGGATCACGCCGAAGGGGCCGAGCGATCAGCGGATCACCTATCACGACCCGTGCTATCTGGGCCGCCACAACGACGTGTACGTCGCCCCCCGCGACGTGCTGTCGTCGATTGCCGGTGAGCTGGTGGAGATGCCCCGGTGCGGAACCGGATCCTTCTGCTGCGGCGCCGGTGGGTCGCGCATGTGGATGGAGGAGCACGACGGCAAGAAGGTCAACATCGAGCGCACCGAGGAGGCGATCGCCACCGGGGCCGACGTCATCGCCACCGGCTGCCCGTTCTGTTACGTGATGCTCGACGACGGCGTCAAGGAGTTGGGCAACGAGGAGGTCGTCGTCCAGGACCTCGCCATGCTGCTCGCCCGCCGGGTGTTCGACGAGTAGCGCGACTCTTGGTCTTGGTTTTCGCCCCTTACCGCTTTAGGCCCTTCTGAAACAGTCCGATAGCCGGGGTATGAAGTGCACCCGTTGCGGCGCCGACGGCGCCGTCGAAAACCGAGGCACCGAGTCGTTCTGCGTCGACTGCGCTCCCAAGCGGGACTGGCAGGAGCTGATCGCACTGGTGCAGGACGCCCACGTGGCCACCCCGGTGGCCAGCGGCCGTCCCGCCCTGCGCTCCGCCTGAGCCGACCTCCCGCTTCGCGTCCGGCGTTCAATCCTCGCGCCTGTGGATAAGTCAGGCTACGGTTGCCTGCCACGTCCGGAGGTGTGACACCGGTGGGAACCGAAACCGCCAGCTTCGGCGCGGGCAAGCGCGAGAGCCACGACGCAGCCGCCTTCTACGGCCGTCGCATGTCGCAGCACGCCGCCCCGACGACCGTGGGCCAACCCGTCGATCCGCCCGCTTTCGTGATCGACCGGCTGTTCTGTAAGTCGTCGGAGACGATGGAGGAGCTCCCCGACGACTGTGTCGCCCTCATGGTCACCTCACCCCCGTACAACGTGGGCAAGGAGTACGACGACGACCTCACCCTCCACGACTACCTGGACCTGCTGCACCGGGTACTCAAGGAGACGGCGCGGGTGCTGGAGCCGGGGGGCCGGGTTGCGGTCAACATCGCCAACCTGGGTCGCAAGCCGTATCTGCCCCTCAACCACCACGTGGCCGGGATGCTTGCCGACATCGGGCTGCTACTGCGGGGCGAGATCATCTGGCAGAAGGCCGCCGGCGCCGGAGGATCGTGCGCCTGGGGATCCTGGCGGTCGGCGAAGAACCCGACCCTGCGCGACGTCCACGAGTACATCCTGGTGGCGTCGAAGGGCACCTACCAGCGCAACCGGATCGGCGAGGACACCATCGCCAAGGAGGAGTTCCTCGAGGCGACCACGTCGGTGTGGCACATGAGGGCCGCCTCGGCGCGCCGCATCGGGCACCCGGCACCATTCCCCGTGGAGCTGCCGTCGCGTCTCATCGAGTTGTACACCTTCGCCGGCGACCTGGTCCTCGACCCCTTCATGGGCTCCGGGTCCACCGCCGTCGCTGCAGTGCGCATGGGCCGCCACTTCGTCGGCTACGACACGAGTCAGGCATACCTGGACATAGCCAGCGCGCGCATCGAAGGGGCGCGGTCAACGCTCAACGCTTAACGCTCAACGCCAGAGTCGGCGCGATCTTGCGTTGTGGGGTTCGGGTTCACTCGATACTTGTGTGGTGGGCGGAGGCTCAGCGCTCAGCGCAAGAGTTGGCGCGGTCCTGCGTTGAGCGTTAAGCGTTCTCTGCGTTGTCCTCCCCCCACTCCAGCCACTTGCCGTGGAAGTGGGCTCTGCCCAACTCGATCTCCTGGGCTTCGCCGTTCTCGTACCGGGTGTGGATGAGGAGTGACACCGGCCCGGGCATCTCCAGCGACACCCGGTGGATGGTTCGTTCCTCGGAACGCTCCAAGAGGGTGCGGTGGATGACGACGCGCCCCTCCTCGGGGATCTGGTTGAGGGCGAACGAGTGGTACACCAGGGGCGTGGCGTCGGCGGGCACTCCCTCGAGCAGTTTGGGGAGCTCCTCCGCCGCGTCGCCCCGGATCACCGGTGGCGGGTCCTGCCGGGCGACGGCGAGAGCGGTCTCGAGGCGGACGAAGCGTGCCTTCGACTCGGGCCATATCAGGGCCCGCTGCCAGGCGACGGCGTCGGCGTCGAACGGGTCGACCGGGTTGAGATCCACGCCGATGCGACCTGCCACCGTGGGCAGCGGATCGGGTACCGGTGGTGTGCCCGACCGGATCTCGGGGGTCAGCGTCAGCGGTGAGTCCTCAGGACCGGTGGTTCCCAGATGCCCGTAGTCGAAGCGGTACCGATCGAACAGCAGGTTGAGACCGGCGCTCGGTCCCAGTTCGATGAGCCACAATGGGGCCTCCGACTGGTCGGCTACGACGGCGAAGGCCGGGAGAAGGATTGAGCAGCGGAGCACCTCGTTGGTCTGGACACCGCGAGTGGTGACAAGATCGGTCAACTCGTCGACATGCCGCTCGCAGAAGTCCTTGAACAGCGGCGGTGCATCACCCTGCGGCGTGGCGTCGCGGGCGATGCTCGGATAGTGAGCAGCGAGCGGGTCCTCGGGATGCATCGCCAGCAGGTAGTGGACGGCGGCGAACAGGTTGAGCGGGGCCGGCAAGCCCTCGGGAGCCTCCCCGAGGATCGCCAGCACCGTCGGATCGTCGGCCAGGGCAGTGCCGACGGCTCCGTACAGGGGCGAGTCGGCCGCCCCAACGCTCGCCCAATGAGAAATCCGAGCGGTCAGGTTCCCGCCGTCCGGGCGGTCTCGGTTGCGCATGGGTGCGACGGTACCCGGGGTTTGGGGCTGTCTCTGCCGGGGTCAACCCTGGACCGGTACGGCACAGGCCGACGCTGTGACCCTGGTGGCGCCGGCGCCGACCACCCGGAGGATCGAGACCGGTACCGGGACCGTCACCCGAACGCAGACGCGAGTGCTGGTTGCCGCGACCTCGGCGGAGCGATGTGGGGCGACAGCCACGGCGAGCGCCGCCTCGCGGGCACGACCGGCGTCCAGAGAGAGCCTGTCGAGGCGGGCGGCGGACTCGTCGATCCAACCGGCCCCCGCCTCGGCGGCGGCCGATGCGGTGTGGGATGCCTGCCGCCACGCCGCAGCCACCCGAGCCAGATCCACGGCCAGGCCCAGCATGACCACCGATCCGAAGAGCAGCACGGCGAGGGTCAGGGGAACCGACCCGCGGTCGTTCACGGCGCCGATCGGTACGGCGCAACCGGCTGTACCACGGAGGCGGCGACGCCGAGGCTCACCCAGCGCAGCACCGGGTGAGGGAGGCGGACCCGTGTCGAGACCGTCGCGGTCACCGACCCTCTCGCCTCGGTGACGGTGATCGCCGCGCCGTCGGGTGCGATGCCGCGCGCGACGAGCGTGGCGTCGTTCAGATCGCCACTTCGGGCGGCGACGATCGCCGCGGTACGCGCCGCCTCGTCGACTCGCTGGCGCGTGTCGGCGAGGACCCCTACCGCCGAGGTGATCGCCGCGACCACGATCAGCACCCCGGCGGCGAGGGCGATGTCGGCGACGAGCACCGACCCGTCGTCACGGGGGAGTCGCACGCTGGACCTCGGCTCTGGTGGCGATGCTGAAGGGGATGAGGATCGGTCCCGGTGGAACCCAGGTGAACCGGGCCTCGGCGACGGCCCTTCGGGCGTCGACGGTCACATCGGCCACCACATCGATGGCACCGGGAACCGCCGAGGCGACTTCGGCGAGGAGCGACGCGGCCTCCCTCGCCGGATCGACATCCTCGACGGCGGCCCGACGGGCGCTCGCCGCCACCGCCGAGTCGGCGATCGATCGGGCACTCATGGCGAGTGACATCTGCACCAGCAGCGTCAGCAGGAGGAACACGGCCGCCATCGACGCAATGCCCTCGATAACCGCGCTGCCGTGGTCTAGCCGAAGAACCCCGACATCTGGCCGACGATCGATGCCCACAGCGATGTCGCTGCCGATCGGATCTGGGGTAGCAGCACCGCCACCACGAGCACCGCGATCGCCGCCATGCCGAGCCACTCGACGGTGGTGACGCCGTCCTCGTCGTTCAGGGTTGGCTTCTGGCCATGCCACACATTCGCTCCTTTCACGGTCGGGCCAGGGCGGTGAGCCCTGCCAGGGTCGGGTACATGAGAAACACCAGGGTCACTGGGATCATGAGTCCGAGGATCGGTCCGTACACCGCCAGGGCACGGGTACCGCCCTCGGCGGTCAAACGATGCTCGAGACCGCCGCGCAGGTCGTCGGCGAGATCGGAGAGGTTTTCGGCGAGTCGGCCCCCGGCCCGATGACCGTGGGCGAGGAGGAGGTACAGACGCCGCGCCTGGGGACTCGCCGTGCCATCGGCGGCGGCCCGCAGACGCGCTTCGAGCCCGTCCGCCCCCGAGTCCACGACGGCACGCAGCTCGTCGGTGACCACGCCGCCGGCCGATCCGCACAGATGCCTGATCGCTCCCGACACCGAGTCGCCGGCGAGGATCGAGAGGGCGAGCGCATCGGTCACCGTCGGGAGCTCGTGCTCCAGCCGGACCATGCGGAGCCGCTCCCTGCGGGCGGCTCCGACCCGAGAGCCGACGATCCCGGCGACGGCGAGCAGGGGCACCGGGGCGATGCCGGTCCCCTCCGCTGCTGCGGCCACGACGACGCCCAGGGCCCCGCCGACCATCGCCGATGCCGGCACCCGTATCGTCCGCTGGCGTCGCGTAGTTCGGGTCGGTTCGGTCACCAGGTACCGGTCGATGACGGGCTGGCGGGGACGCACCGAGACCACCAACAGCGCTGCGGCGGCCGCCACCAGGACCGCGGTCATCGAAACAGCCTCGGCGGCTCGGAGAGGCGGGCGGTCCTCACCGCCAGCGCGTAGCCGATCGTTGTGGCGGCCAATCCACCCGCCACGATGGCGGTACCCGTCGGGGCGGCGTAGCTCGTAGCCGCGGTCGGATTGGTGGCGAGGGTGAGTACGAGGATCGCCCACGGCGCGAGCAGCGCCACTCGAGCGGTGAGCCGCTGCTGGGTAAGGGAGGCGTCATGGGCACGCCGGAGTCGCACGTCCGCCGCGATCGAGGCCGCCAGGTGGGCCAGGATCCCGTCCACCCGACCGCCGCCGACCGTCGCCGCCGTGACCAGGGTCATGAACACGCGATCGGCGACCGGGTCGTCCCACTCGGCGCGGACGATCTGCATCGTGTCGCTGAAACTCGCTCCCCAACCACGGTCGAGGTCGGCGAAACGCCCACCGAGGTGCCTTCCCGCCGATCGTGTCGCCTCCGGGATCGGCGATCCGCCAGCGACCCTGGTCCTGATGGCGGCGAGGAAGTCGGCCCAGCGGTCGGCGATCTGATGAGAGGCGCGACGGCGTCGCCAGGCGCGGATACCGGACGGGACCGGCATGACGAGGACGCCCACGGCGACGGAGACGGCGTTGGGGGCACCGGAAGCCGCAGCGAGACCGTACCCGATCACTCCCGCTGTCAGCCCGAGCCCAATCCGCGACAGCACGCCGACAGCCGTCGAGGTTCGCAGCAGCCGCCTCGGCATGGCCAGCGTCAGCGGGATGGAGAAGGCGGCGAGCGCGGCGACGACCCTCATGGCGCCTCGTTCACCGAGTACACGGGATCCGGATCGAACGCCCCGTGGGCGTCGATACCGACCACTCCCGTCACTTCCCGAATCCGGCGCCCAGAAGGGGTTCTTTCCATGAAGACGACCAGGTCGGTAACCGCGGCGAGGGCGCGGCGCACGTAATCGACGTGCACGTTGCTCCCCGCGAGCACGCAGTACCCGACCACTTTGTCCAGAGCGTCGGCGGCCGAGTTGGCGTGCAGGGTGGCGATTCCCGAGCAGCCGGCGTTGAGGGCGAGCACCAGGTCGAGTGCCTCGGGACCGCGCACCTCGCCGACGACGATGAGGTCAGGCCGCTGGCGCAGTGAGGACCGGATCAGATCGCGCAGGGTGATCTCGCCGCCGCCGTCGAGGCCGGCTTCGCGGGTCTGCATCTGCGTCATGTCTGGGAGGTCGGCGTCGACCTCGAACACCTCCTCGCAGGTCACCACCCGCCGGTCCGGTGGCACCTCGGTGAGGAGGCAGTTGACCAAGGTGGTCTTGCCAGCACCGGGTGCCCCGGCGATCAGGATCGTGTCCCCGGCGACGACCGACTGTCGGAGCAGGTCGGCGACCCGGTTCGGCATCGATCCGACCTCCACCAGGTCGTCGAGGCCGGCGGCGGCGACGACGAACCTCCTGATCTGGACGTTGATGCGATCCGGGTGCGTGACCGGCGGCCCGGTGATGTGTACCCGGCTTCCATCGGGGAGTTGGGCGGAAACGATGGGACTCGCTAGGTCGAGGCGACGCCCCGTCCCGTCGAGGAGGCGGTCGATGAGGGTCCTGACCGTGTCGGTGTCGACCACGTCGGGGAGCAGCTGTTTACTGCCCGCTCGGACGACGAAGGTGCGCCCGCCGCCGAGGACGATCACCTCCTCCACCAGGGGGTCGGAGAGGACGTCGTCGAGGAAGGCGACACTCACCTGTGCACCTCCGATGAGAGCGGTCGGAGGCGGGCCAGCAGACTCTTTGGGGGTGGACCCGCCACCCGAGCAGCCGCGGCGACGGTCGGCATGTCCCCGAGGATCACGAGGGGATCGAGACCGGTCCACCGCCGTACCGATCTGACCGCCTCGCGTGCTCCCGACCGGGGAACCCGGTTGAGGACGAGACGCGGTGGCGGACCTGCCCACGACTCGATCATCTCGGTCGCCCGCACGATGCCCCGCGGTGTCGCGTCGACGACCACGATCGCCTCGTCGGACGCCTTGAGGAGATCGTCGGGGCACGACGGTCCGGCGTCGATGATGACGCCGCTCACCGCCCGCAGGGCGTCGATCACGTCGAGTACCGACTCGGCTCGGAGTCGGGGCTCGCCCCGACGGTGCGATCCGGGGAGCACACCGAGGAGTCCCACCGAATGGAGCAGAGTCGTCGGCGCGCCTCCGGTCTCGTGCACGCGATCGACGGCGTCGGTGAGATCGGGCCGCGGCTCCAGTCCGAGGCGGATGGACACCCCTGGGGCATCGGTGTCGGCATCGACCAGGGTTGTCGGTGCCGACCGCGAGGCGCTCCACGCCATGGCGACGGCGATCTCGGTTCGCCCCGGAGCGCCACGGGCCCCGGTCACAACCGTGAGCGGCTTGGCCTCCGCAGAGCTGGCAGTGACCGGTTCGAGCAGGCGGATCTCGCGCAGCATCACTTCGGCGTCGAGGTCGTCGGGGAGGACGACATCGGCCCCTCCGGAGCGAAGACGATCGGCAGCGGGGCCGTCGCCCACCGGATGGATCCCCACCACCCGAAGTCCCACCCGCTGCCACGACATGAGGCGTGCCGGCGTGGCCCACGGTGTCTCCGATCCGACGACGACCACATCGAGGGCGTTGGCGAGTTCGGAGACGTCACCGGGGCGGAACGCTCGCAGCGTGAGCCGAACCGTCGCCGAGGCTCGGGCCGCCGCGACGAGGCGCGCCTCCCACTCGCGTGCCGAGAGCACCGTGGCGACCCGGAGGGTCATCGGTCGACCTTCACCAGGTAGAGCGATCCCTCGTCCACGCCTTGGATCAGGGCGCGCGCCTGTCGATCGCTCACCGCCAGCAGCAGAGCCACGTCCGACGATCCGAGTCCGCCGGCACCGGGTTCGGCATCGAGGACCAGAACCGAAGGAGAGAGCCGACGGGGCGATGCGTCCTCACTGAGGGCGTACACGGCGACTCGATCGCCCGCCACCAGGTCACCGTGGACCGCCCGGTCCGACCGCAGCGTCAGGCCGATCGTGTCGAGGCGTGCCGAAGGGGGCTCGGCGAGGAGCGACAGGAGAACCGGATCGCCGTCGGCGAGCCGAGCGGTGAGCACCATCCCGGAAGCGGTGTCGAGGTTGGCGGCAAGGAGGACCGGGCCGGGGTCGACGATGGGAACGGTGCGTGTGGGTAGGGACCCGATGGCCACACCGGGGGGGAGCGGTCCGTCGGCGACGACCACGTCAATGGCTGAGGGTGGCGCGGTGAGTGCCGCAGTGGCGAGCCCGGCGACGAGGGCGGCGACGGCGGCGAGTGCCAGGCGGAGGTCGAGTTCGAATCGGCGTCCCCTCATGTGCTCAGTTCCACGCTCACCACATGGGGGAAGGCGACGACTCGGAGACCGCGGTCGGATCCGATCTCCACGTGGTCGATTCCGACCCCGGATACCCGACCGCAGTGGGTCCCGCCGTCGGTGGCGGTGAGGCGAACCGCCGACCCGGCGTCTTCGGCAGCCAGGAACACGTCCCGGAGTGAGCGGTTGCGTCGAGCGGCGCAGCGCGCCGCCTCCATCTCGGCCTCGAGCGTGCGGTCCATCCGGTCGCGCAGTCGTCTTCCGAGACTCGCCAGGTCGGGGTGGGCACTCGTCTCCACAGCGTCCCCTTCGGGAGCCGTCAGGGGAGTGCGCATCATTCGACGCGTGACGGTGCCGGTTACCTATCAACCGAGGGGGGCCACCTCAAGGGTGTCGTCGAGTCGAGATTTCGCGAGTCTGACCTACTCCAGCCCGCTCGCATCCTCGGGGACGTCGACGGCGTATTCCTCGAGGACGTCGAGCGGGACGATGTCGAGGACCGCCTCGTTGGTGGAGGCCAGCACCACCGGGGCGGCGGCGCCATCGGCGTGGGCTCGGGCCCAGTTGCGGGCGGTGACGCACCAGCGGTCCCCGGGACGAAGGCCGGGAAACCGGAACCCGGGCATCGGCGTGGTCAGGTCGTTGCCGATGAAGCGCTGGTGGTCGAGGAACTCGGCGGTTACCACGGCGCAGATGGTGTGGCTGCCGAGATCGTCGGGTCCGGTGGCGCAGTTTCCGTCTCGGTAGAACCCGGTCATCGGGTCGGAGGAACAGGGCTCGAGCTGTTTTCCGAGCACGTTGCGGTCCGGCATAGCCCCAGTATCGCCGTCCGTGGCGTCAGGTCAGGACGCGTACCAGCGTGTCCTGGAGGTACCCGAGGTACATGAGCAGGGCGGTCTCGGGATCGGTCGGATCCCTTGCCTCCTCCCAGCCGTCGTCTTCGATGCCCAGGCGGTGGGCGAGGGCGATGCGGGCATCGCCGATGACCCGCATCCAGGCCATCGCCGCCTCCTCGTCGAGGACCTTGGCGTCGAGGGTGGCGGTCATCATCGTCCGGTCCTCGCCGCGGGCGGTGTCGAGTGAGTCCCCGAGCAGGGCGCGGTATCCGTGGTCGGCTTCGGCGTCGTCCGGGTGCGCCGTGTAGGCGAAGCGGCCGTCGGCGTCGCCCGCAGCCTCGATGACGCCGGTCAGCCCTCTGAGCACCCGGCGTTCATCGGCGCCGAGGCGGACGGCGACACCGTCGCCGGCTCGGGCGAAGGGCTCTTTCACGTTCGCTCCAGCGTGGCCCACAGGCCGTGGTGGTGCAGCCGATGGCAGTCGTGCTCTGCCTTCTCCAACGGCCCGTTGGACACGACCGCCCGGCCCTCGTGATGGACCTGCAGCATCAGGCGGGTGGCTTCCTCCACGGAATGTCCGAACAGTTTGCGCAGGACCCACACCACATACGACATGAGGTTGACGGGGTCGTTCCACACGACCACCTGCCAGGGTCGGTCGGACTCGTGGTCGGTATCGACGGATGGGTGATCGGTCCGTTGGGGTGTGGTGGTCGTGCTCACGGTCTCCGGCTGACGATGGGCGACAGTCGTTGGGCGTTGAGCCACTCCTCGAAGTCGACTCGAGAGATCCGCCACTCACGGCCCATCTTCACGGCGGGAAGGTCACCTGCCCGCAGCACTCGGGTCACCACGAACGGGGAGACGTCCATGTACTCACACACATCGGCGACCGACAGCCAGTCCTTCGATATGTCGACGCTGATCCGCTCCATGAGCCAGAGGGTACTGAGCCATCCCGGCGATCGGAAGGGGGAGGAGAGGCGAGAGACAAGAGGCAAGAAGTAAGAAGCGACAGTCAAGACGCAAGAGGCGGTCTGGCGGGTCTTGCTGATCCGGCCCGGGCCCACCGCGAAGCGACAAGCCGAGCAGCAGGGGGAGGGTGCGCCGCATTCAGGTCTCCTGTGTTTGCGGTCACCCGACGCTAACCGATCGTCGGGTCCGTTTGCGGGTCGTCCAGGCCCAATGAAGAGGGGCCGGCACCAGGGCCGGCCCCTCTTCTCCTCATCACAGCGACCGGGTCAGCCTATGAGGACCAGGCCCACGATCACCGGATCGTGGTCGGACACCCGGTAAGGCAAGGGCTCGAACAGTGCGTCTTGTGCCGCCTTCTTGAACGAGGTGTCGTAGTCGAGGATGTCCGGCTCGTCGGCATTGATGTGGAACACCGTCACGCCCTTCACCTGCGAGAGCAGCGATGCGCTCGCCAGGGCATAGTCGAGGGTTCCCAGCTGGCCGTCGAACAGGTACGTGTAGGCCGTGTTCTTCCCGGGCTTGTTGATCAGGTCGAAGAAGTTGTCCCCTCCGCCCTGTATGCCGTCGGGACCGAGCTTGATCCGGTCGATCGGGTCCTCGTTGGCGTAGGAGTTGAGATCTCCGACGATCAGCACGTCGGGATCGCCGGTCGACTCCTGGAGGTCGGCGACGAACGCCATAAGCGCCTCGGCCTGGGCCACCCGCGTCAGGTTGCAGTTCGCCTGATGGACATCGAAGGGATCGCCGATCGAGGCGCAGCTCGAGCCTTTCGACTTGAAGTGGTTGTTCACCACGGTGAACACTTTGCCGGGCTCACCCACCGGATGGAAAGTCTGCGCCACGGGCGGCCTGCCCAGAGGCTCGACGTCCCACAGGTACGAGAGTGGTGGACGCACGCTGTCGAACGCCGGGTCGGCGATCGTCTGCGGAGCACCTACCGGCACCACCGACGAGACGCGATAGATGATCTCGTTGCGAACCGGGTAGTCGTTGTAGTGATCGAGCTCGCCGATCCACGCCCACGTCCCGGGACCTTCGATCGCATTGAGTTCGGCAACGAGGGTCTCGATCGCGGTGTGATCGGGCACCCCATCGGCATCGCGTACCCCGCTCTCGATTTCCTGGATGGCGACGATGTCGGCGTCCAGGGCAATGATCCCGACAAGCAGTTTTGCCAACTGCCGGTTGTACTCGGTGACGTTGTCGGCACCCCGGCAGTCCGACAGCCCGGTGGGCCCACAGACGTCCGGGCCGGAGTCGATGGTCGTGAAGAAGTTGAGCACGTTGAACGAGGCCACCCGGACATCTCCCCGGATCGGGTCCGGGCTGGTCGGCCGTGGGTTGGTGTTCTCGTAGTCAGCGCCGGTGGTCGGCTGGATCCGGAACAGGCCGAAGCCGTAGCTGATGGCGCCGGTCACGTTGGTGAGGGTGTCGCCCCCACGGAACGTATTGGTGAGCGTGAACTCCAGCCCGTTGGGGTGGATCGCCGGATCAGGGTTCGATGAAGTGCGGTTGTCGTCGATCGTGATCCGGTTGGCGGCATTGGCCTCCTGGATGGCGAAGGCCTTGGCGGAACCGGGCTCGGCGATCTGCGACGGCTGGTACTGCCGCTCCGTGGTCACCACGATCTCGCCGAACCGGTCGAAGTTGAAGAACTCCGATATGTAGAGGGTCTGCGGGAAGGTCACCAGCATGCCCTCGATGGTCTCGAAGTCCATCGGGACGGTGGCGACCGTCGGGGCGATGCTTACCCCGGTGTCGCACGTGATCACGTCGATGTTCTGCAGCTGCGTCTCACCGAAGCGTTCGTCCACGAAGCCCGTGATCCGCAAATGATCGCCGACGTTTACGTCGAAGCCCCAGGTGTTGCGATGGGACACGAATATTCCATCCGAGGTGGCGGGATCACCGTCACCGACTGGATCCTGGAGGAAAAATCCACTCAACTCCGAGGACTTCTGCACGTCATGAGTGACGACGCCCTCGGTGGTGACCCATTGGTGTTCGAAGGGGCTGGAGTCGCCCGAACCCTGGATGTCGTAGATCGGGGTGAAGAGTTCACCGCATTGCCCGTCGACAGCCGCGGCCAGGCCGATCGGTAGTACGGCGGCGATGGTGGTGAGCGCCACGAACAGTCGTAGGCGGTTCCGTGTCACGTGCTCCTCCGTGGAGTCAGTGGGTGAATCCCTTGTTCCGCCCGGGACCCTAGCGAATCCGAGCGTGGTGGGTGAGAGGGCAGATCGCGGCTCGTGCCGACTACTAAGTACCAAGTACGGCCGTCGGCTGTGCCGACGGCCTCCCTACGCCGCTACCACTGCGGCGGCGTTCACGTACTCCACGCCGAGGTAGGCGGCGACGGCCGCGTTGGTGACCGAACCCCCGGCGACGTTGACGCCGGAGAGAAGCTCGGGGTGCCGCCGCGCGGCCTCGGGGAGTCCGTCGGCGACGGCGACCACGTACGGCAGCGTGGCGTTGGTGAGGGCGTACGTCGCCGTGTTCGGCACCGCTCCGGGGATGTTGCCCACGGCGTAGTGGATCACTCCGTGCACCTCGTAGACCGGGTCGCTGTGGGTGGTTTCGCGTGCCGTCTCGATGCAGCCGCCCTGGTCGATCGAGATGTCGACCATCACCGACCCGGGTCGCATCGCCGCCACGAGATCCTCGGTGACGACGATCGGCGCCCGGGCGCCCGGGACGAGGACCGCTCCGACGACGAGATCGGACTCGGCGACAAAGCGTTCGATCGCCAGGGTCGACGAGGTCACGGTGGTGAGGCGGCCCCAGCGCAGTTCCTCCAGGTGCCGGAGCGGCGCCACGTTGATGTCGAGGATCACCACCTGGGCGCCCATGCCCACGGCGATCATGGCGGCGTTGCGTCCGGCCATGCCGGCGCCGAGCACGGTGACCTTGCCGGGAGACACCCCGGGGACGCCACCGAGCAGCACTCCGCGACCGCCGCGGGGCCGCTCCAGGTAGTGGGCACCGGCCTGGACGGCCATCCTGCCGGCGATCTCACTCATCGGGGCGAGCAGTGGCAGGACACCGTTGGCCAGTTGCACGGTCTCGTAGGCGATCGCCGTGGCCCCCGACTCGATCAGAGCCCTGGCCTTATCCGGGTAGGCGGCGAGGTGGAGGTAGGTGAACAGCGTGTGCCGGGGTTCGAGCATGGAGATCTCGGACGGCTGCGGTTCCTTCACCTTGACGATCAGGTCGGCGCCGCCGAACACGTCTGCCGCCCCCGGGACGATCTCGGCGCCGACCGCTTCGTACGCGGCGTCGGTGATCGACGAGCCGGTTCCGGCGTCCCGTTCGACCAGGACGCGGTGACCCTTTACCACCAGCTCCCGCACCCCCACCGGGGTGAGGGCCACGCGGTACTCCTCGGTCTTTATCTCCCTCGGCACCCCGACGATCACGACGGTCTCCCTGACGATTGCACTACGGCTCCAAGATTGGCAGATTCGCGCGAGCCCGTGTTGGACACGTGAGCCGTGGCGCTGGTTACGGGAGGCGCAATTCGCGATTCGCGATTCGCGATTCGCAGGACGCGCCGGACCGTGTGTTGGCCTTTGGCTCTGACGGGCGACGGGCGACGGGCGACGGGCGACGGGCGACGGGCGACCGGTGACGGCTCCCTACCATCGCGTCTCCATGACCACTACCGCTGCCATCGTCCTCGCCGGTGGGCGATCCAGTCGTCTGGGTCGTCCAAAGCAACTCGTCGAGGTCGACGGCGTGCCGCTGCTCCAGCGGGTGGTCGACGCGGTTCGCTCCTGGCCGGTGGATCCGGTCGTCGTCGTGCTCGGCTCAGGTGCCGATGACATTCTCGAGGCCGTCGACTTCGGGGAGGCGATGGTTGCGGTCAACGACGATTGGGGGGAGGGCATCGCATCGTCGCTCCGGGTGGGGCTCGACATCCTGTCGCGAGATTCCAAACTGACTCACGCCCTGGTGGCGCTCGGCGACCAGCCGTCCATCCCCGACGACGTCCCGCAACGGCTGATCGAGGCGGCGATGGACACGACCAAGCAGGCGGTTGTCCCCGTGTATCGGTACGACCGGGGGAATCCGGTCCTCCTCGAGCGTTCGCTTTGGGAGCGGCTCATGGCCCTCGAAGGCGACACCGGCGCCTCGGCGTTCCTGGCCGCGCATCCGCGTGTCGTCGAGGAGGTCCGTTTCGACCACATGCCGCCGCGCGACATCGACACCGAATTCGACGTCGCCGACCTCGACTGAGGGGGTACGCGAACAGGTCGCTGGCTCCGTCAGGTTTCGGCTTGCCACAAGCCGAAACCTGATCCCGGAGCGAGCCTGTTCGCGTACCCCCTGAGCGCGCCACTCGTTGGGTCGGTAGTCTCGGCCCCCGTCCCGGGTAGGCCGCCCGGACGGTGAACAGACCGGGGCCGACTTGGGAAGGAGCGGGATGCCCTCCATCGCCAGCATCCACGGATTGGGGATCAGGCAAGCGACGACCCTGCGCAAGCACCGCATCCGAACGACCGAGGCCCTGCTGCGTCGCTCCTCGACCAAGGCGGCTCGCAAGCGGTTGGCCACCGAGACGAAGATCCCGGAGCCCTCCATCCTCGAGTGGGTGAACCGCGCCGACCTCATGCGGGTCAAGGGCATCGGCACCGAGTACTCGGACCTGCTGGAGGAGGCGGGCGTCGACACGGTGCGTGAACTCAAGACGCGCAAGCCCGCCAACCTCCACGCCGCCATGGTCGCCGCCAACGACAGGCGGCGTCTGGTGCGTCGACTCCCCACCGTGGAGATGGTCGAGAAGTGGGTCTCCGAGGCTGCGTCGCTGGCTCCGATGGTCAAGTACTGAGGGGCGAGGAACGAGTAGCGAGGGGCGAGGGCACCGACGAGCAGCCGCTCGAGCCGGTGGCCCACCGGAGACAGGTATCGTCGCCCTGATGGCACACCCGGCTGGCGACGACTCGATGATCGTGGTGATGCGGGCCGACGCGTCCGCCGCCGACGTCGAGCAGGTGGTGGAGCGACTCACCGACATCGGCGCCGAAGCCCACGTCTCCGAGGGTCGCCGCCGCACCATCATCGGAGCGGTCGGTGACCGGGCGGCGATCCAACAGCTGCCCTGGGAGGCGTTCCCAGGGGTCGAGCGCGCCGTTCCGGTTCTCAAGCCTTACAAGCTGGTGAGCCGCGACTTCCAGACCACCTCCACGGTCGTCGACGTCGGGGGTGTGTTGGTGGGGAACGGTTCGGTCACCGTGATGGCCGGCCCGTGTGCCGTCGAGGGCCGTGAGCAGCTGTTCGCCGCCGCCGGAGCGGTCGCCCGGGCGGGTGCCTCCATCCTGCGCGGGGACGCCTTCAAGCCGCGGACCTCCCCGTATTCGTTCCAGGGGCTCGGCGAGAAGGGGCTCGAACTGCTCGTCGAGGCCCGGGCCGAGTTCGGGCTTCCGTTCGTCGCCGAAGTGGTCGACCCGCGCGACGTCGAGGTGGTGGCGTCCTACGCCGACATGGTGCGGGTGGGCACCCGCGCCATGTCCAACTTCCCGCTGCTCGCCGAAGTCGGGCGCCAACCCAAGCCGGTGCTGCTCAAGCGCGGGTTCACCGCGACGATCGAGGAGTGGCTCAACGCCGCCGAGTACGTGTTCAAGGAAGGCAACGAGCAGGTGGTGCTCTGCGAGCGCGGGATCCGCACCTTCGAGACCCAGACCCGCAACACTCTCGACATCTCGGCGGTGCCCGTGATCAAGCAGCTGTCCCACCTGCCGGTGATCATCGATCCCAGTCACTCCGGCGGCCGCAAGTCGCTGGTCCCGGCCCTGGCGCTGGCCGGGGTCGCCGCCGGGGCGGATGGTCTCATCATCGATGTTCACCCCACCCCTGAGACCGCCAAGGTGGACGGAGATCAGGCGCTACTGCCATCAGAGTTCGCCGACCTCATGGTTCAGGTGCGCGCCGTGGCGGCAGCGTTAGGGCGGTAGGCGCCGCCTTCGGCGCCGTACTTGGTACTTGGTAGCTGGAGACAGCGCGGATGGGTGTAGGCGGAAACCCTTCCTCCCCCTGAAGGGGGGAGTCCCGTAGGGAGCGGAGCGACCGGAGGGGAGGG
>JBBDWO010000023.1 GCA_040902765.1 Acidimicrobiia bacterium
CGGCTTGCCACAAGCCGAAACCTGATCCCGGGGCGAGCCTATTCGCGCACCCCCTAGATCATCACGCTGAGCGTCCTATTCCCGCGCCTATCCTGACCTGATGCGGGTAGCGGGGTACGTGCGTGAGTCGGCGGATGCCGACCGATTTCGAACGGCATTCGCCCAGAACGAGGATCTGCGTCGCTACTGCTCCGAACGGGCCCTCCTCATGGTGGCCGTCTGTCAGGACCTGCGGCAGTCGGGTCACGCCACCGGTCGCGATGGCTACCTGAGCCTGCTCGGGGTGATCGCTGCCGGCGCCGTCGATGCCGTCGTGGTCGCCGGTCTCGACACGATCTCTGACGAGGCCGCTGCGCAGGAACTCGCCCTCTGGGACCTGAGGCGTCGCGGGGTGCAGGTGCTCAGCACCCGACCCGAGGACGGGAGCGTGCTCGGTGGTGGGGGATTGGACGTGCGGCGTGACGCGATGCGCGAGGTCCTCGAACAGCTCACCGAGCCGTCGGTCCCGATGGCGGCGCCCCCCAGCGACGCCGCCATCGCCCCGGACGGTGACGTGCTGGTGCAGATCATCGCCGCCGACGACGCCGAACGCCGCGCCGCCTCCTGACGATCGGCTAGGGGGCGAGCCTATTCGCTCACCCCCTTAGACCGCCACTCCCAGGTACTCGACCCACGTGGGGTGCGGGGCCGAGGTGAGTCCGATGAGGAGCCAACCGTGGGCACGGGGTGGCCTCGGCGACCGGTCGAGATCCATGCCCGCCTCTTCCGGAGTCCGGTCACCCTTGCGGGTGTTGCATCGTCGGCATGAAGCGACGACGTTCTCCCATGAGTGATCCCCGCCGCGGGATCTCGGTACCACGTGGTCGAGGTTCTCGGCGGATCGTCCGCAGTACTGGCATCGTCCGAGATCCCGGGCGAAGACGGCTCGGCGACTCAGCGGGGTGCGTCGGTGGTAGGGGACCCGCACGTACCTGGTGAGTCGGATGACGCTCGGCGCCGGGACGGTCAGCCGCTCCGAGGCCCACATCTCCTGGCGCGCGTGGACCAGCACCGCTTTCTCCCGCACGACGAGCACGATCGCCCGCCGTGTCGGTACCACCGACAGCGGTTCGTAGGTCGCGTTGAGAACCAGCGCATGCGCCATCGCAGCACGGGACGATAATGCAGACCGGCTCGGTCCGACGACGTTGGCTACTCTCACTGGTCGGTAAGCGCCCGTCGAGCCGGAGGTGCATCGTGAGCGATCAGTCATCCACCCAGCCCATGGCGACAGATGGGGCCGGGGACCGTCCGTCGAAGCGCTGGGCCGGCCCGCTGCTCCTCGCCGTGCTGATCCTGACCCCGATCGCCATCCTGATCGGCTCGAACACCGAGTCGCTCACGGTGGTGTGGGCGGGGTTTTCGTGGACGGCGCCGGGATGGATCGTCATGTTCTCCATCTTCTTCGGGGGCGCCCTGTTCGGACCGGTGCTGGGATGGGCATGGCGGCGCTGGCGCACCGGGGGCCGGGCGACGGGTGCGCCCTCGACGCGGGCCTAATCAGCCGTCCAGGTGATCCCTGGCGTCGTACCGACCGCCCGAGGGTTCGTCGGCGTCGCTGCGGGCCAGGCGCAGGAAGACCGGTGAGATGTCCTGCGGTGTGGGAAGGGTCATCGGATCTTCCCCGGGTGCCGCTGCAGCACGCATCGGGGTCCGGGTGGCCCCTGGGTTGACCGAGTAGGCGCGTCCGCTCCATTCGAGCGCCAGGGTGGCCACCCACGCCTCCAACGCGTGCTTGGAGATGGCGTACGCCCCCCAGCCGGCGCGCGCCTCTCGTCCCACGGTGCTCGACAGGGCGATCACCGCCGGGCGGCGGCCCGAGTCGAGGGCGGGGAGGACGGCACGGTGTAGGTGCTGCACCGCGGTGAGGTTGACGGCGAACACCTGCTCCCAAGCGTCGTCGGGGTAGTCGGCCAGCGTCGTGTTGGCCGGGCCGAGGAGGCCGGCGGCGTGGACCACGACATCGAGTGGGGAACCATCCAGTGAGTCGAAGACGGTCTTGGGCCCATCCGGTGCGGTGAGGTCGGCACGCACCGCGATGAAGGCACCATCGGGGCACGCCCGCGCGGTCTCGTCGAGCCGATCCGGGTCGCGTCCCACCCCCCACACGGTGGCGCCCGCCGCGGCATAGACCTCGGAGAGACCGCGTCCGATCCCGGACGAGGCACCGGTGACGAGAATCCGACGGCCGTCGAGCACCTGAGGAGGCTACCGCGCCGCACGCGGCCCGCTTAGCACTCCGGCCGCCTTCCATCCCATCGACAGCCCTTTTGCGCGATCGAGTTGGTGGTTGGCGGTGGTACCCGGTGGCGCATCGCGGAGCCGGGTGGCGCGTTTGGGGGGGAAAGTGGTTGACAGTGGGTGTGTAGTGGGGCATAGTGGGGCTTCGTGGAGAACCGGGGAGGTGCGCCTCCCTGCTGCTGCGACCTCGCTGCTCTGGGGATCGGCGGGGTCGGAAAGGTGATGGAGACGTGTTCAACGGCGAATATCGCCACAGCGTGGACGAGAAGGGCCGCCTCGTGCTGCCCGCCAAGCACCGCGCCGCCCTCGCCCCTGGCCTGGTCCTCACCAAGGGCCAGGACCGCACCCTGTACGTCTTCACGCTCGATAGGTGGACCGAGGAGGTCGACCGGGTCAACAGCCTTCCGCGCAGCAACCTGAAGAACCGCAACTACGCACGGTCCTTCTTTGGTGGGGCCAGCGATCAGACCCTCGACAAGCAGGGACGCTTGGTCATTCCCGCCACCCTGCGCGAGTACGCCGGGATCGACCGCGAGGTCGTGGTGCTCGGCGTCGGCGATCGCATCGAGGTCTGGGCCCTCGATGCGTGGAACGAGATGGCCGGCGAAGCCGACAGGTCCTTCGCCGACCTCGAAGAAGCCTTCGACGGCGAAGGAATGTGAATCGTGTGTTCCGAGACATGGTCAGCCCTCCGGATGACAGATCGAATGCCCCTACCGCCCGGTTCCGATTTGTCGCCAGCGCTCCGGAGGGCTGACCATGGAGCGGAGCACGTACCACCAGCCGGTGATGGCCGCCGAGGTCGTCGATCTGCTCGTCCCTGCCTGGGAACGGGTGATCGTCGACGGAACCTTCGGGGGCGGCGGGCACACGCGCGCCCTCCTCGCCGCGAAGACCGGCCCTCAGATCATCGCCCTGGATCGGGATCCCGACGCGGCGAGCAACGCCGTCGACCTCGGGCCACGCGTCCGCTTTCACCTCGCCGACTTCAGACAGGCCGACCGGATACTCGAGGAGGAGGAGATCAATGAGATCGATGGAGCCGTCCTGGACCTCGGAGTCTCGTCACATCAGCTCGACGTGGGGGAGCGAGGCTTCTCGTATCGAGTCGCCGGCCCTCTCGACATGCGGATGGGCCCGGACTCGACCATCAGCGCCGACGATGTCGTCAATCGCTGGTCGCATGAGGACCTCGCCGGGATCATCAGACGCTTCGGCGAGGATCGTCACGCCGGCCGTATCGCTGCGGCCATCGTCCGCAATCGACCGATCGGCGACACCGGCGAGCTCGCCGCGGTCGTGGCCGACGCGGTGCCTGCCCGATCCCGCGATCGCGGCCATCCGGCTCGCCGGACGTTCCAGGCCATCCGAGTCGCCGTCAACGACGAGCTGGCGGCTCTGGCCGATGGTCTCGACGTCCTCATGCGGCTGTTGCGACCAGGAGGTCGGCTGGTCGTGATTTCCTATCACTCGCTGGAGGATCGGGTGGTCAAGCGCCGGTTCGTCGCCGGTGCCCGCGGCTGTGTCTGTCCGCCTGACTTCCCGGTGTGTGGGTGCGGGCGCGAGCCCGAGTTCCGGATCATCACCCGTGGTGCGGTTCGACCGTCGTCCGAAGAGGTGGAGACCAATCCGCGTGCCCGCAGCGCCCGGCTCAGAGCGGTGGAGCGGGTCTGATGGTGGCTCGTTCGCACGCCGGGCTGCGCGCCGTGCCCCTGCGCGGCGACTTCCACGTGGTCGTCGGGCCCCACACCAGGCGACGCCGCATCGCCCACTGGGTCCTGCTGTCGATCGCAGGGTGCGCCCTGTTCCTCCTGCTGGTGCTCTCCCGGATCGCACTCGATCGCCATGCCTTCGTCATGGAGGACCTCGAGGGAGCGATCGCCACCGAGGAAGCCCGCTACTGGGAGCTCCGCATGGACGTCGCCGAGCTCAGGGACCCAGCCAGGATCGCCCGGATGGCACGCAGTATGGGGATGGTGTACCCGGAGGAAGTCCGGGTGGTGAGTGTCCCGCGGCTCGGGTCGTCGGGGTTCGGCGTCGAAGAGCGCTGGGCGAACCTCAAGCTGCTGCTGAGTGCCCAGCCGTAGGCATGGTCGTCAGGGCGCCGGCGCCGGCGCCGAGGTGAGGAGGACTGGGTCATGTACGAGCAGCCGCGTCGCGGCCTGGAGACCCGGCTCGTGGCCGTCGGGATCCTGCTCGTCGTCGCCTGGGGATCCGTTGGCTACCGGCTGACCATCGTCCAGGGAGCGCAGGCCGAGGAGTTCGCCGACCGCGGTCGCAGCCAGTGGCTCAGCAGCCAAACCCTCGCCGCCGACCGGGGCACGATCTTCGACGCGAATGGCCGCGAACTGGCGGTGACGGTCGACGCGGTCACCATCGTGGCCAATCCGACGGAGATGCCCGATCGGGGTGAGGTCGCCTGGCGGATTGCTCCGCTCGTCGGGCGGGATCCCGGCGAGTTGTACGAGGCGTTCCAGGGCGACACCCACTTCGTCTACGTGGCCCGCCAGGTCGACGAGGCCATCGCCGAGCCGATCCGTGAAGCAGATCTGCCCGGGATCCACTTCCTCGTGGAACCCAAGCGGGTCTACCCCCTCGGCGATCTCGCCGCCCACGTCGTCGGCTTCGTCCAGAGCGACGAGAACCGGGGTCTGGAGGGCATCGAGCTGCAGTATGACGAAGCGTTGGCCGGAACCCCCGGCGCACTCCTCGTCGAACGCGATCCACAGGGCCGGGTGATCCCCCTGGGCAGCTACGACGTGGTCCCCGCCGAGCCGGGGAGCGACCTGGTGCTCACCATCGTGTCCGAGATCCAGTACGAGGCCGAGCAGGCCCTGTCCGATGCGATGGAGCGCACCGGCTCGGCGGCCGGCTCGGTGCTCGTGGTGGATGTCGCAACCGGCGAGATCCTCGCCATGGTCAACGCCCCCGCCTTCGACCCGAACGACCGCCGTACGCTGGTCTCCGATGCGCTGCGCAACCGGGCGGTCACCGACGTGTTCGAGCCGGGGTCCACGCAGAAGATCGTTACCATCGCCGCTGCCATCGACAGCGGCTCGGTGACCGCCGCCACCTACTTCGACATCCCTGAGCGCATCGAGCGACACGACACGACCTTCGAGGATTCCATCGACATGCTCGGCCCGCACACGGTCACCGAGATCGTCACCAACTCGTCGAACCTCGGGACGATCCTTATCGGAGAGCGCATCGGTGCCACCACGCTGCACCGGTATCTCGACGCCTTCGGTGCGGGACGCGCCACCGGCATCGACTATCCGGGGGAGCCGAGCGGTTTGTTACGCCCACCGGAGGAGTGGTGTGTGACCACCTGCCTCGCCGGCACCTCCATCGGCTACCGCGTCTCGGTGACACTGCTGCAGATGGCGATGGTGTACGCCGCCATCGCCAACGACGGGGTCTGGATACAGCCCCACCTGGTTCGAGAGGTGATAGACGGTGATGGAGCCAGCCGGCCCACCCTGCCCTCCGAGCGTCGCGTCGTGTCCTCTGAAACGGCGGAGATACTGCTCGCCATGCTCGAAGCCGTGGTCGATCGCGGCACGGGAACCCGCGCCGCCGTTCCCGGCCATCGGGTTGGGGGAAAGACGGGGACGACAGAGCGGTACGACTTCGAGCTCCAGCGATACAGCGACAGCGACGTGGTCGCCAGCTTCATCGGAGTCGCCCCGATCGACAATCCGCGCGTCGTGATCGCCGTCGTCCTCGACAGCCCCACCAACGACGCCAGCGGAGGCAGGGGCGCTGCCCCGGTGTTTGCCCGGGTCGCCCTGGCCACGCTCAACCAGCTCGGAGTGCCGCCCAATGCCCCGTGACCCGGTGCCGCTCGGCGAGCTGGCCCGGATCGTCGGCGCCGACCCACCGGATCGATCCGATCTCGAGATCGTCGATGTCACCCACGACTCGCGGACCGTCGGACCGGGCACCCTCTTCGTCGCCCTCCGTGGTGAACGCCACGACGGTCATCGGTTCCTGGATGAAGCGGTCGCCGGCGGGAGCCCGGCGGTGTGCGTCGAGGATCCCGGCCGGATACCCGAAGGCGTGCCGGCACTGATCGTCGACGACACCCGCCGAGCGCTGGCCCAACTGGCCGACTGCGTCTTCGACCATCCCTCGGGTCGACTACGACTCGTCGGGGTGACCGGGACCAACGGCAAGACGACCGTCACCCACATGGTCCACGCCATATGCCGTGCCGCCGGCGTGCGCAGCGCCTACGCGGGCACGGTGGGGGCGAGGATCGTCGACACCACCGTCCCGATGGCCCGTACCACTCCGGAGGCCTCCGACTTCCAGCGAATGCTGTCGACCATGGTGGACGCCGGCGTGAGGATCGCCGCGGTGGAGGTGTCTTCCCATGGCCTGGCGCTGCGTCGGGTCGATGCCACCGACTTCTCTGTCGCCGCCTTCACCAATCTGAGCCCTGATCACCTCGATCTCCATGGAGACATGGAGTCCTACTACCTGGCCAAGCGGCAGTTGTTCGAGCGTGCCGCCACCGCCGTGGTGTGGGTGGGCGACGAGTGGGGCCGTCGCCTGGCGTCGGAGACCAGCGTGCCCACGACCACCGTCGGCTTCGAGAGTGCCGACGTGGTCGGAGTGGTGGACCGGCTCGGCTTCGATGCCACCACCATGTCGGTCACCGCCTCCGACGGTGGTGCAGTGCTTCGGGTGCCCCTTGCCGGCAGGTTCAACGCGGCCAACGCCCTCGTCGCCGCGGCCATCGGGCGTGCACTCGACCTGAGGTGGGATACGATCGCAGCTGGCGTCTCGTCAGTCTCCGCCGTGCCGGGGCGCTTCGAGCTGGTCGAGACGGGAAGAGACCTCACCGTGATCGTGGATTACGCCCACACGCCCGATGGCATCGCTGCGACCATCGCCGCCACCCGTGACATCGTTGCCGGGACCGCCCGGATCGTCGCCGTCGTCGGGGCCGGGGGCGATCGCGACCGCTCGAAGCGTCCGCTCATGGGTGCCGCCGTCGCCGCTGCCGATGTCGCCGTCATCACCTCGGACAATCCCCGAACCGAGGATCCGGTGGCGATCGTCGACGAGGTCGCAGCCGGTGTCCCAGCCGACGCGTTCGTGGTCGTGGAGGTGGATCGCCGGATGGCGATTCGCCAGGCGATTCGGCTGGCTCGTCCCGGCGACGTCGTACTCCTGCTGGGCAAAGGGCACGAGACCGGCCAGGAGGTCGGCGACACGGTGATTCCGTTCGACGATCGGATCGTCGTCCGGGAGGAGGCAGGGGCGCTGTGAGGTGGGATCTCGCCTCCGTTGCTCGGATGACGGGCGGTCGCGCTGTGGGAGACGCCGTGGTGACGTCGGTCGACATCGACAGTCGACGGATCCGCCCCGGCTCGCTGTTCGTCGCCCTGCGCGGCGAGCGTGTCGACGGGCACGACTACTCGGTAGCGGCCGTCGCCGCCGGTGCCGCCGCCTGTCTCGTCGAGCGGGGTCGGCTCCCTGCCGGCGTCTCCGGGGTGGAGGTGGACGACCCGCTGTCGGCCCTCTCGTCACTCGCCGCGGCCCGACGGTCAGAGCTCGATATTCCGGTCGTTGCCATCACCGGCAGCAGTGGCAAGACCACCACCAAGGATCTGGCGGCGGCGGCGCTGGGACCCTGCACCCACGCCGCCCTCGAGTCGTACAACAACGAGATCGGTGTCCCCCTGACGATCCTCGACACCCCCGACGCCGCCACTGCTCTGGTGGTCGAGGTGGGCAGCCGGGGGCTGGGCCACATCGCGGCGCTCACCGCGGTGGTCCGCCCCGATGTCGCCGTGCTGACCAACGTCGGCACCGCCCATCTCGAGATGTTCGGTGACGTCGCAACCGTCCTGCGCGCCAAGTGGGAGCTCATGGAGGGTGTGGGCGACGGCGTCGCGGTGGTGCCCCGGGATCTCGACGCCTCCCACCTGCCGCCGCCGCGAAGGCTGCTCACCTTCGGTGAGGGCGAGGGCGCCGACGTCCGCGCCACCGAGGTGACGGTCGACGACCTCGGCCGCGCCACCGTCACCCTGGGCCACGGCGAGGAGCGGGGGCGGGTGACCCTGCCGGTGCCGGGCCGTCATCAAGTCTCGAACGCGGCTGCGGCCGTTGCCGCCGCCGTCGCGGCGGGGCGTGACTTCGGGCCGGCCGTGGATCGGCTGGCGTCGGCGCGGGTGTCGCGTTGGCGAATGGAAGTGTCCCGCGGGGCCATCGGCGGCGCTGCGGTGACCGTGGTCAACGACGCCTACAACGCCAACCCCGAGTCGATGGCCGCCGCTCTGCGAACCGTTGCCGGCATGTCCGGTCGCCGTCTCGCCGTGCTCGGTCGTATGCACGAACTCGGGCCGGTCGAGACGGCGGCGCACGTTGCCGTCGGCGAGCTGGCCGCTCGCCTCGGTTTTGCGCTGGTGGTGGTGGTTGGAGACGATCCGGGGATCGCCAGCGGGGCCGGGAGTATCGCCGTCGCCGTGGCAGACGCCGACGCAGCTCTGCGCTGTCTGACGGATCGCATCGAGCCCCACGACGTGGTGCTGGTCAAGGCGTCTCGCGCCACCGGGCTGGAGTCGGTGGCTGCGGCCCTCGTCTCGGAGGTCGCAGCATGATCGTTCTCCTGGCGAGCGCCGCCGTGTCGTTGCTGATCACCCTCACCGGGACGCCGATCGCCATCCGGTACTTCCGCTCTCGAGAGATCGGTCAGTTCATCCAGGACGAGGTCGCCCACGACCACAAGCAGGGGACGCCGACCATGGGCGGGCTCGTGATGATGGTGGCGGTAGTGGCCGGTTGGATCGTCGGTCACCTCGATTTGCGTGACGCCAGCGGCGCATGGGATCTGGGATGGCGGCCGTTCAGGACGCCGGGACTGCTGGTGCTGTTCGCTTTCGTCGGTATGGGCCTCATCGGGTTCCTCGACGACCTCTCCAAGGTCACCCGCGAGCGCAATCAAGGACTCAAGAAACGCTGGAAGTTCGCCGGTCAGCTCGTCATAGCCGGTCTGTTCGCCTGGGCTGCCATCGGCTACGGCGTGAACACGGAGCTGTCCTTCACCAAGCCGCTGGGCTTCGAGCTCGGTGCGCTGTACGTCGTGTGGGTCCTGTTCCTGCTCACGGCGACAGCGAACGCGGTGAACTTCACCGATGGGCTCGATGGTCTGGCGTCGGGGTCGGCGGCGCTGGTCTTCGGCGCTTTCCTGATCATCGCCTTCTGGCAGTTCCGCCATCCCGACTTCTATGAGACGGTGCACACCCTGGAAATCGCAGGTCTCGCCGCCGCTCTCGTCGGGGCGTCACTCGGCTTCCTGTGGTGGAGCGCCGCCCCGGCCAAGATCATGATGGGCGACACCGGGTCTCAGGCGTTGGGCGGCGCCATGGCGGCGATGGCGCTGCTCACCAACACCCACCTGCTCCTCGCCGTGCTCTGTGGCCTCTACGTGATCGAGATGATGTCGGTGGTGCTGCAGATCGCGTCGTTCCGACTGTTCGGTAGGCGCATCTTCAAGATGGCACCCCTCCACCATCACTTCGAGCTCAAGGGCTGGCCGGAGACGATGATCATCGTGAGGTTCTGGATCCTCGCCGCCATCTTCGTTGCTCTCGGTCTCGGCATATTCTACGGCGATTTCATCTCGTCGGGAGGCATCGGATGAGCGTGTTGGTCCTCGGTGCCGCGGTGAGCGGGCGGGCCGCGGCCACCCTGCTGCGCGCCCTCGGGGAGAAGGTCGTCGTCTACGACGCCGACACCGATGCCCTCGCCGGTGTCGATGCCGATGCCCACTACGGCGGAGACTGGCTGCCGGGCCTCCTCGATGGGGTCGACCTCGTGGTGACCAGCCCGGGCATCTCCCCGGCGTCGCCGCCGCTCGCCGCCGCCCTGGCCTCCGAGCTCCCGGTGTGGAGCGAACTCGAACTCGCCTGGCGCCACCTACGCACTCCTCTCGGGGCGGTCACCGCCACCAACGGCAAGACCACCGTCACCGAGGCGGCGGCGGCGATGCTGGTCGCCTCCGGCCTCGACGCGATCGCCGCCGGGAACATCGGCAACCCGCTGTGCGCCGAGGTAGGGGCGGAGCGCAACGTCCTCGTCGTCGAAGCGTCGTCGTTCCAACTGGCGTTCGTCGAGCGGTTTCACACGCCCGCGGCCGTGCTCCTCAACGTCGCCCCCGATCACCTCGACTGGCACGGCACCGTGGACCACTACGTGGCCTCGAAGCAGCGCATCCTGGAGCGCCAGGTACCCGAGGACATCGTGGTGTACGACCGCGACGACCCCGGAGCCGCGGCGGCCGTCGCGGTGGCCACGGCCCGACGGGTGGCGGTGAGCGGGCGCCAAGTCACCGCCGACGGTTTTGGTAGGGAGGGATCGTCGCTGCGCCTCGGCGACGTCGTCGTGCCGACTGACGAGCTGGGCCGTCACGACGACGTGTTCCTGGTCGACCTCGCCGCCGCCGCCGCCCTCGCTCTCCATCTCGGTGCCACCGCCGATGGTATCGCCGGGGCAGCGCGCGCCTATCGCCCGGGCCGCCATCGGCGTCAGCTGATCGGCGAGTGGGACGGCGTACGGTGGGTGGACGACTCGAAGGCGACCAACCCGCACGCCGCCCTCGCATCGATCAGGTCGTTCGGCTCGGTGGTGCTCATCGCCGGGGGGCGGGCCAAGGGCCTCGACCTCACCCCGCTGGCCGCCGAGCCAGGGGTCCGCCAGGTGATCGGGATCGGTGAGGCCGGACCAGCGCTGGTGGCGGCGAGCCGTGCCGGCCGGATGGCCGTCGACATGGCAGAAGCGGTCCGGATTGCCGCAGAAGTCGCCGAGCCCGGCGATACCGTGTTGCTGGCTCCCGGAGCGGCGAGTTTCGACATGTTCGCCTCGTACGCCGAGCGGGGAGACACGTTCGCCCGCCTGGCCGTCGAGACGAAGGGGAGGTGACCGTGGCTACCGTGGCCGTGCCATCGCGGGTCGCACTGCGTGAGGCACAGCGCAGGGAACAAAGCATCACCCGTGCGGTGGTACTCCTGATGGTTCCCGTCGTCCTCCTGCTGGTGGTGGGCCTCGGCGCCATGCTGTCGGCCTCTTCGGTGGTCGGTCTGCGCGAGACCGGAGACAGCCTCTACCACTTCAAACGCCACGTGGTGTGGCTCGTCGTCGGCGTGGTCGCCATGGTCGTGGCGGCGTTGATGCCGATGAGCTGGTGGCGACGGCTGGCATTCCCGGTGTTCTTCTGCAGCGTGGCCCTGCTCGTCGCCGTACTGGCGGTGGGCGTGCGGTCCGGAGGGGCGACCCGATGGCTCGCCGTGGGGCCGGTCAGCGTCCAGCCTTCCGAGGCCGCCAAGCTGTCGACCATCCTGCTCCTCGCCACGGTGATGAGCAGGCGCGAGCGCTGGATAGCCGGCTTCTGGAGCTTCCTCGTCCCGGTCGTGCTGTCCTCCGGGGTGGTGATCGGGCTGATCATGCTCCAGCCCGACTTCGGGACCACCGTGGTGGTCGCGGCGGCATCGTTCGCCATCATGTTGGCCAGCGCCGCGCCGTTCGGATACGTCGTCGGCAGCGCCATCGGTGCCGCCGGCCTCGGCGTGGTGGGGGCCATCAGTGCGCCGTACCGCTGGCAGCGGGTGACCGCCTTCCTGGACCTCCAGAGCGACCCGTTCCACTCCTCCTACCAGGCCATCCAGGGCCTCGTCGCTCTGGGCACGGGCGGCCTCTTCGGGGTCGGTCTCGGGGCGAGTCGGGCCCGGTGGTCCTACCTCCCCAACGCCCACACCGACTTCGTCTTCGCCATCCTCGGCGAAGAGACGGGTCTAGCCGGTTCCCTGCTCGTGGTCGCCCTGTTCACCACCCTGACCGTCGCGGGGACGATGATCGCCAGGAACTGCTCGGACCGGTTCGGGCGTCTCGCCGCCATCGGTATCACTGCCTGGCTGAGTGTGCAGGCGCTGGTCAACATCGGTGGCGTCGTCGGCCTGCTTCCCATCACCGGAGTCCCGCTGCCGTTCATGTCGTTCGGTGGGACCGCGCTGGTGGTGTCCCTGATCGGCGTGGGCATCCTGGTGAGCATCGCTCGCCACACGGAACCCATCGGGGTCGGGCCACGCCGGTGAGCATCGTCATCGCGGCCGCCGGTACCGGGGGCCATGTGATCCCGGCCATAGCGGTCGCCGAGTCCATGGTCGCCGCCGGACTCGATCGGAGCCAAGTGGTCTTCTTCGGTGGCGATCGCATGGAGGCGTCCCTGGTGCCCGATGCCGGCTTCGCCTTCACCGGATTCCGCCTCATCCAGCTCAGACGGTCACTCAGCCCCCGGAATCTCGCCATCCCGCTGGCACTGCGCCGAAGCGCTGCGGCGATGGCGGCGGAGATGGAGCGGGTCGAGGCGCGTGCCGTGTTGGGCATGGGCGGGTATGTCTCGGTGCCGGCGGTGCGGGCGGCCGCCCGAGTTGGGTCGCCGTTCTTTCTCCAGGAGCAGAACGCCGTACCCGGGTTGGCGACGCGACTCGCCGCCCGGCGGGCGAAGCGGGTGTTCCTCGGGCTGCCCGGGCCGGCGGAGCGTCTCCCGCGTTCCACCGTGGTAGGCAACCCCCTGCGCTCCGGCTTCATCGGCTTCGACCGGTCGGTTCTCAGACCGACGGCGCGGACCCGGTACGGGATCTCCGACGATGGTCCGGTGGTGGGCATCCTCGGTGGCTCGCTCGGAGCCCGTGTGCTCAACCGCGCCGCCGCCGCCATCGTGGAGGCAGTCGCTCCGGCGACGGTGCTCCACATCACCGGAGAGACCGCGGAGGCCCAGGTGGCGGTGTCCGCCTCGGCCGACGACCGGCGTTGGATTCGCCTTGCATACGAGCACGATCCCACCACCTTCTACGCCGCCTGTGACCTGGTGGTCTGTCGCGCCGGCGCCATGACGGTGAGCGAGCTCGCCGCCACGGGCACTCCGGCCGTGCTGGTGCCGCTCCGGCGGGTCGGCCAGAGCGCCAACGCCGCTGTGCTCGCCGGGGTGGGCGGCGCGATCGTCGTGGAGGAGGAGGACCTCCCCGGGATCACGGATATCGTCGGCGGCGTGCTTCACGATCCAGACCGCCTCAGCACGATGGCCGCATCGGCCCGTCGGCTGGCACGGCCGGGGGCCGCCGGCGAGATCGCATCGATCCTTCTCGAGGCCGCCCGTGGCTGAGCTGGTCGGCTATCGCCGGATCCACATGGTCGGCGTGGCCGGCTCAGGGATGTCGGGGCTGGCCAAGATGTTCGCCCAGGCCGGCCACCGGGTGACGGGCTCGGACATCAAGCCCGCAGCGGTGCTTCGCGTCCTGGAGGGGGCCGGGGTGGAGACCTGGGTGGGGCATCGACCCGAACGGGCGGGGGAGTGGGACCTCGTCGTCGCCTCGAGCGCCGTTCCGGAGGCCGACCCGGAGCTGGTGGCCGCCACCGACGCCGGGGTCCCGGTATGGGCGAGACCGCAGCTCCTCGACGCCCTGACCGCCGGAGTCCGTACGGTCGGGGTCACCGGCACCCACGGCAAGACGACCACCACCGCGATGATGGTGACCGCCCTCCACGCCCTCGGAAGGGATCCGTCCTTCCTCGTCGGGGGTGAGCTGATCGACCTGAACACCAGCGCCCATCTGGGCCAGGAGCCGCTGCTCGTCCTCGAGGCCGACGAAGCCTTCGGCACCTTCAGCGGCCTGGACCTGGCCGCCCTGGCCGTCACCAACATCGAGGCCGACCACCTCGACCACTACCACACGCTGGACGCCCTCGAGGCTGCCTTCCGCGATGTCGTCGGGCGGGTCGCTGGACCGGTCGTGGCATGCGTCGACGACCCTGGGGCGCACTCGCTCATGGATGCCATGCCATCCGTCGTGGGCTACGGGACCTCTGCTGACGCCACCTGGAGGATCGAGGGGATCGAGCATCGGCGCTCCGCGGTGGCTTTCACGCTCGCTGGCCCAACCGGACCGGTGCCGGTCACGGTCCCCAAACCCGGTGATCACGTCGCCAGGAACGCCGCGGCCGTTCTCGCCCTCCTCGGTGAGATGGGACTCGACGTGGTCGCTGCCGCCGAGGGCCTGTCGCGCTACGGCGGTGTGCGACGCCGCTTCGAGATCAAGGGGGTGTTCCACGACACCCTGGTGGTCGATGACTACGCCCATCACCCGACGGAGGTGGCGGCGACCATCGCCGCCGCTTCCCTGGGGCACCGCGGTGAGGTGATCGCCGTCTTCCAGCCGCACCGCTACACCCGCACTGCCGACCTCGGCCACGATCTCGGTCTTGCCCTCGCCGGTGCCGATCGGGTCTTCGTCACCGACGTGTACGCCGCCGGGGAGGCTCCGATCCCCGGGATCACAGGTCGCCTGGTCGCCGATGCCGCTGCCGGGGCGGGTGCCGCCGTCGAGTACGTGCCTGCCCGGCAGGAGCTGGCCCCCGCCGTGCATCGGTCGGTTCGGCCGGGTGCCCTCGTCCTCCTGCTCGGGGCCGGCGACATCACCCTCGTGGCCGACGAGCTCGTGGTGCTCCTGGCGGACTCGTGATGACGGACCCAATCGCACGCCTGGAGTCCGAGGGAAAGGTGCAGCGCGACGTTCGCCTCGCCCGGTACACCACCTACAAGATGGGTGGGCCAGCGGCGTACCTCGTCGAAGTAGCTGACGAGGAGGACGTGGTCGCCGCGGCGCTCCTCGCCACCCGCGAGTCGCTTCCGGTCCTCCCGCTCGGACGGGGCAGCAATGTGGTCGTGGCGGCCGCCGGCTTCCCAGGGGTAGTCGTGAGGTCGAGCGGGAAGCTGACCGAGATACGGATGGTGGACGACGGTATGGTCGTCGCCGGAGGCGGCTGTCCGCTTCCGGTGCTCGCCAGAGAGACGGTCGCCGCTGGCCGCGGCGGGCTCGAGTTCTTCACCGGCATCCCCGGAAGCGTCGGCGGTGCGGTGCGGATGAATGCCGGCTGCCATGGCTCCGAGACCGTCGATCATCTCGTCGATGTCCGGATCGTCGACCTGGGCGACGGCACGGCCGAGGTGCGAGCCGCTGACTCGTTGGACCTCACCTACCGACACTCCAATCTCACCGATGGCGACTTCGTGGTCTCGGCTCGCTTCCGCACCGACGCGGTCGACCCGGCGGTAGGGCGGGCGCGGATTCGTGACATCACCCGGTGGCGGCGGCTCAACCAGCCCGGAGGGACCCTCAACGCGGGCAGCGTGTTCAAGAACCCCCCAGGGGACTCGGCCGGCCGGATCATCGACTCCCTCGGCCTCAAGGGATGGCAGATGGGAGGCGCCGCGATCAGCGACCGTCACGCTAACTTCATCGTCGCCGGGGACGACGCCACCCCTCATGACATCCACCGGCTCGTTCGGGCAGTTCAGCGCCGTGTCGAAGTGGAGGCAGGAGTCAGACTCGAGCCCGAGATCCGGTTCGTGGGGGAGTTCGATGACTGACCGCGTCGCCGAAACCAGGCTGTCGGCCGTAGCGTGGCCGTGGATGCTGGCGATCTCGTTGCTCGCCGGGGCGGCGATCCTGCTCCACTCGCCGCTGCTCTCGGTGAAGCGCATCGAAGTGCTCGGCGTCGTGCAGTCGCGCGCCGCCGGCCGGGTCGCAGAGTCGGGGATCGGAGAGGGGGCCATCCTGTTGTGGGTCGATACCGACCGGGTGGCCCGAGCCGTGGCGGCGGACCCCTGGGTGGCTGCGGTCCGGGTGGATCGAGAGTGGCCGGATCGACTCGTCGTCGAGGTGATAGAGCGTGAGCCGGTGGCCTGGATTCAGGGCCGGTCGGGGTGGATGCGGGTGGCCGCCGACGGTGTGGTCATCGACACGGCGCAGCGGCCCACTCCCGAGCTCGTCCAGCTGGCGGTGGCGGCCGTCGATCGAGCTCCCGGCGCAGCAAGCGACGACGAGGCATGGTCGGACCTGGTGGCGATGGCGCGAGTCCTTGCCGAAGGGATAGGCCCGGGGATCAGGATCGAAGCGGTGGGTCCGGAATTGTGGGGCAGGCTCCCCGGCCACGAGGTGCGGTTGGGACACCCGATCGACCTGGAGGACAAGGCCAGGGCACTCGTCGCGCTCCTGGGGGAGGGCGTCCCGGTGGGGTCTCGAATCGACGTCACCTCGCCGAGCCGGCCGGCCGTGGTTCCGCCGGACACCGAGGGGGTGCGCGAATAGGTCGCTGGCTTCATCAGGTTTCGGCTTACCACAAGCCGAAACCTGATCCCGGGGCGAACCTATTCGCGCACCCCCCGAGCCTGAAGGGGAGGTCGAAGGTTGAGCGCCGCTTCACCTTTTGGTCG
>JBBDWO010000024.1 GCA_040902765.1 Acidimicrobiia bacterium
ATCCGTGAGGGTGGCCGCACCGTCGGCGCCGGCCGAGTCGTCAAGATCCTCAAGTAGCGAGTAGCGAGTAGCGAGAGAGAAGAACACGACCGTGGCTGAGAAGAACGAGCATCGGATTCGGATTCGCCTGAAGGCGTACGACCACGAAGTGGTCGACGAGTCGGCGCGCAAGATCGCTGAGACCGTCATCCGTACCCAGGCGAAGATCCGCGGGCCGGTGCCGCTGCCCACCGAGATCCACCGGTACACGGTCGTGCGCGGCCCCCACGTCCACAAGGACTCGCGGGAGCACTTCGAGATGCGCATCCACAAGCGTCTGCTCGACATCCTCGAGCCGACGGCGAAGACGGTCGATTCGCTGATGCGTCTGGACCTCCCGGCCGGCGTGGAAGTGGAGATCAAGACATGAGGGCCATCCTCGGCGAGAAGCTGGGCATGACCCAGGTGTTCGACGACGAGTCGCGCGCCATACCGGTGACGGTGATCAAGGCCGGCCCCTGCCGTGTCGTGCAGATCAAGCGCCTCGAGACCGACGGCTATGGGGCCATCCAGATCGCCTACCGCGAGGCGAAGCCCAACCGGGTCACCATGCCGATGAAGGGCCACTACGAGAAGGCCGGACTCACACCGCACCGCCATCTCGTCGAGTTGCGGGTCGACGACCCCGACGCCTACACGGTCGGCCAGGAGATCAGCGTGGCCGACGTGCTCGAGAAGGGTGGGCTCGCCGACGTGGCCGGCGTCAGCCGCGGCAAGGGTTTCGAGGGCGTCATAAAGCGCCACAACTTCTCCGGTCAGAGCGCCTCACATGGTGTCCACCGGGTGCACCGTGCGCCGGGTTCCATCGGCGCCGCGTCGACACCGGCTCGCGTGTTCCGGGGGCAGAAGATGCCCGGGCGTATGGGTGGTGAGCGCACCACGGTGCTCAACCTCGAAGTCGTCGAGGTCGACGCCGAGCGCGGTGTCCTCATGCTTCGCGGGGCCGTTCCTGGTGCCAAGGGTGCCGTGGTCCTGGTCCGAAGGGCGGTGAAGGCCGGTGGCTGACACAGTGACCGCCCCGCTCCTTTCCTCGGCCGGCGAGCGTGTCGGTGAGGTGTCGCTGGATCCCGCGGTGTTCGGCATCGAGCCGAACGTGCCGGTTATGCACCAGGTGGTGACCGCCCAGTTGGCCGCCGCTCGCAGTGGTTCGGCTAACACCAAGACCCGCGCCGAGGTCCGTGGCGGTGGTCGAAAGCCGTGGCGCCAGAAGGGCCTCGGTCGAGCCCGTCAGGGTTCCATCCGCTCGCCACAGTGGCGCGGCGGTGGTGTCGTCTTCGGCCCCAAACCGCGTGACTACAGCCAGCGCACCCCGAAGAAGATGAGGCAGCTCGCCCTGCGCAGCGCGTTGTCTGCCCGCGCCGCCGCCGACGCGGTGATGGTGGTCGACGGCTTCGACTGGGATAAGCCGAGCACGCGGACCGCCGCCCGGTTCCTGAAGACGCTCGGCGTGGATGGCAAGGCCCTCTTCGTCGTGGGGCGTGACGATGCGGTGGTCACCTTGTCTGCCCGCAATCTGCCGGCGACGAAGGTGCTCGACGGCGGCCAGCTCAACACGTACGACGTGCTGTGGGCCGATGTCGTGGTGTTCACCCGTGAGGCGCTTCCGAGCGCCGCGGTGGCGACCACCGAAGGGGAGGCATCGTGAAGAATCCCCGCGACCTGATCATCGAACCGATCGTGTCCGAGAAGTCGTACGACCTGATCGAGGGGAGTAACACCTATACCTTCAGGGTGGACAAGCGATCGACGAAGACCGAGATCAAGCAGGCCGTCGAAGCGATCTTCGGCGTGCGTGTGACGCGGGTGAACACGATCAACCGCGTCGGCAAGCTGAAGCGAACGGGATGGGTCCGGGGCCGCCGCGCCGACAGCAAGCGCGCCCTGGTCACCCTCGCCGATGGCGACGAGATCGACATTTTTGGAGTATGAGAGCCATGAGCCACGCCTTCACCGCAATCGCGAACCTGGTGGCTACCGGCTGCCCGCTACCAGCGACCAGCCACCGGCCCCTCTTGCTGGCAGCCGGCAGCTGGCAGCCGCTGCGGCGTGTCCCGGTCGACTCTGGGGAGGTGCGCTGATGCCGGTCAAGAAGTACAAGCCCACGTCGCCGGGGCGGCGGTTCCGGACCGTCTCCGACTTCTCCGAGATCACCAAGGAGAAGCCGGAGAAGAGCCTTCTCGAGAAGCGCACATCCAGTGGCGGACGCAACGCCCACGGCCGCATCACGTCGCGTCACCGCGGCCAGGGTCACAAGCAGCGCTACCGCGTCGTCGACTTCCGTCGTGACAAGGACGGCATCCCGGCCAAGGTGGCTGCGATCGAGTACGACCCGAACCGCAACGCCCGGCTCGCCCTGCTCCACTACCACGACGGTGAGAAGCGCTACATCCTGGCGCCGTACCGTGTCGAGGTCGGTCAGACGCTCGTGTCGGGCTCCGGGGCGCCCATCTCGGCTGGGAACGCCCTGCCGCTGCGTAATATCCCTGCCGGCACGATGGTGCACGCCGTCGAGATGCGTCCCGGCGGCGGCGCCAAGATCGGCCGTTCGGCCGGCACCGCGATCCAGCTGGTGGCCAAGGAGAACGACCTGGCGCTGCTACGACTTCCGTCGGGGGAGATGCGCAACGTGCCGCTCGACTGTCGGGCGACCGTCGGTCAGGTCGGCAATCCGGAGGCCGAGCTCCTCAAGGGGGGCAAGGCGGGTTATAGCCGCTGGAAGGGCGTTCGCCCCCAGACCCGCGGAGTGGCCATGAACCCCGTCGATCACCCTCTCGGGGGCGGCGAAGGAAAGAGCAGCGGCGGACGGCATCCCACCAGCCCCTGGGGCAAGGTGGAGGGCCGCACCCGCAAGAAGAACAAGGCGAGCGACCGGCTCATCGTGCGCCGGCGCGCCAAGAAGGGGAAGAGATGAAGCAGCAGACAGCTACCGGCTACCAGCTACCAGCTGCGACGTGTGTCTGCCGCGCCGCTTGCCGGCAGCGGGAAGCCGGTAGCGGGCAGCTTTCCCGGCACGACCGAAAGGTGGTGGCCTAGGTGTCGCGCTCTTTGAAGAAGGGTCCCTTCGTGGACGACCATCTGCTTGCCAAGATCGAGCGGGCCAACAAGTCAGGTGACCGTCGGGTGATCAAGACGTGGAGTCGCCGGTCGACGATCATCCCTGAGATGGTCGGTCACACCCTGGCCGTCCACGATGGTCGCAAGCATGTCCCGGTTTACGTCACCGAGTCGATGGTGGGTCACAAGTTGGGCGAGTTCGCTCCGACGCGGACCTTCCGAGGCCATGCCGGCGAGAGAGCAGCGAGGAAGCGATGAAGGTCCAGGCGCGCGCCTCGTACATCCGCCAGTCGCCGTTCAAGGTGCGGCAGGTCCTCGACCTGGTGCGCGGCCTGCCGGTGGAGCGGGCCCGCGAGGTCCTCACCTTCGCGCCGAAGCGGGCGACCGATCCGATCCGAAAGGTGCTCGAGTCCGCCGTGGCGAACGCCGCCCACAACCACTCGATGGATGCCTCCGAACTGCGCGTCATCGCCGCGTTCGCCGACGAGGGACCGACCCTCAAGCGGTTCAAGGCGCGTGCCCGGGGCCGTGCCACCCAGATCTTGAAGCGCACCAGCCACGTCACGATCGTGGTCGGTGACGGTGTCGACGAGGAAGGTGCCTGATGGGCCAGAAGATCCACCCCTACGGTTTGCGGCTCGGCATTATCACCGACTGGAAGTCGCGCTGGTACAGCGAGAAGGACTACGCCAAGCAGGTCCTCGAGGACGCCAAGATCCGCGACATGCTCATCGCCGAGCTCGAGCGCGGGGCACTCTCGCGGATCGAGATCGAGCGCATCGGGGACAAGAAGGTCCAGATCGACATTCACACCGCCCGTCCCGGCGTCGTCATCGGTCGTAGCGGGAGTGAGGTCGATCGCCTCCGCACGCTGCTGGAGAAGCTGACCGACCGCGAAATCAAGATCAACGTGATCGAGGTCCAGGACGCCGAGACCGACGCCCAGCTGCTCGCCCGTGGCATCGCCGACCAGCTGCAGGGCCGGGTGTCGTTTCGCCGCGCCATGAAGCGCGCCGTCCAGACTGCCATGAAGGCCGGCGCCCAGGGTGTTCGCGTCCAGTGCTCGGGCCGCCTCGGCGGCGCCGACATGGGGCGCCGCGAGTGGTATCGCGAGGGCCGGGTGCCCCTGCACACGCTGCGTGCCGACGTCGACTTCGGCCTCGCCACCGCCAAGACGACCGCGGGCGCCGTGGGCGTCAAGGTGTGGGTTTACAAGGGTGACGTACTGCCGTCGCTCCACTCCACCCGCGAGAAGATCGCCGCCGAGGCCGCGCTCGCTGCCGGTGGGCCCGCATCGCGACTGGCGCCCATCAAGGCGCGCGCCGAGCAGGCCGCTGGCGACCGACCGCGTGGCGGTCTGGTCGAGGCCGGCGGGGGTAAGCGTCTGGTGGAGGCGGGCGGGGGCAAGCGTCTGGTGGAGGCGGGCGGGGGCAAGAAGGTGGACGCCGGGTCCGCCAAGTCGGCGTTCGAAGAGGAGCGCGAGGTGGCCGAAGAGACCCTCGACGTGGCCGCTGCCGACGAGGTCGAGTCCGACGCGACTCCCGCAGGCGAGGAGGAGTAGGTCATGCTGATGCCCAAGCGCCCCCGCTGGCGCAAGCAGCACCGCGGCCGTCTCACCGGCGCCACCAAGGGTGGCTCGCGCGTCTCCTTCGGTGACTTCGGCCTGCAGTCCCTCGAGCCCGGCTGGATCACCTCCCGACAGATCGAAGCGGCCCGTGTCGCCATGACCCGCAAGATCCGCCGTGGCGGCAAGGTGTGGATCAACATCTTCCCCCACAAGCCGGTCACCCAGAAGCCCGCCGAGACCCGGATGGGCTCCGGCAAGGGCAATCCCGAGTATTGGGTCGCCGTGGTGCGGCCCGGCAGGGTCATGTTCGAGCTGTCCGGCGTCGACGAGGACCTAGCCCGGGAGGCGCTGCGTCTCGCCGGCCACAAGCTTCCCGTTCGTACCCGCTTCGTCACTCGGGAGGAGCTGTGAGAGCCAACGAGCTGCGCGATCTCCCCTACGAGGAGCTGGTCGAGAAGCTCGACGGGGCCAAGGAGGATCTGTTCAACCTCCGGTTCCAGATGGCGACCAACCAGCTGGACGACACCGCCCGTATCCGTCGGCTGCGTCGCGAAGTCGCACGCATCGCCACGGTGATGCGGGAACTGGAGATCGAGGCGTACTACCGCATGGAGGAGGAAGGCGATGTCTGAGCGCAGTGCTCGCAAGGTTCGCCAGGGCATCGTCGTATCCAACGCGCGCGACAAGACGGTGACGGTCGAAGTGGTCGGGAGCAAGCGGCACCCGATGTATCGCAAGACGATGGCCACCCGTAGCCGTTTCCATGCGCACGACGAGAACAACGAGGTCAACCTCGGCGACACCGTTCGGATCATGGAGACCCGTCCGCTGTCCAAGACCAAGCGCTGGCGGGTCATCGAGATCGTGGAGCGTGCCCGATGATCGGACAGGAGAGCCGCCTCAAGGTGGCCGACAACACGGGCGCTCGCGAGGTGCTGTGCATCCGCGTACTCGGCGGCTCGGCGCGTCGGTACGCCGGCATCGGTGACGTGATCGTCGCCACCGTCAAAGACGCCATCCCCGGTGGGACGGTGAAGCGCGGAGAAGTGGTGAAGGCCGTGGTGGTGCGTACCCACAAGGAGCGCCGCCGCGCCGACGGCACCTACATCCGTTTCGATGACAATGCCTGCGTCATCATCAACGACCAGCAGCAACCGCGGGGTACCCGAATCTTCGGCCCTGTGGGCCGCGAGTTACGCGAAAAGCGCTTCATGCGCATCGTGTCACTCGCGCCGGAGGTGATCTGAGTGAACATCCGAGAAGGCGACACCGTCATGGTCGTGTCCGGCAAGGACAAGGGCAAGGAGTCACGGGTGGCTCAAGCCTTCCCCGACAGGGGCAAGATCATCGTCGAAGGCGTTGCCACGGCCAAGCGGCACACCAAGCCGCGCGGCCAAACCATGCAGGGCGGCATCGTCGACAAGGACATGCCCATCGACGTATCCAACGTGATGATCGTGTGTCCCACCTGCGGTCCCACCCGCATCGGTCATCGCCTCGACGCCGAGGGCCACAAGCGCCGCGTGTGCGTGAAGTGCGGAGGTGACCTGTGACCCCTCGCCTCAAGCAGGAGTATCACGATCGGGTGCGCGCCGAGGTGCGTGACAGTCTGGGCGTCACCAACCCGATGTTGATCCCGCGCCTGGACAAGATCGTGCTCAACATGGGCGTCGGCGAGGCGATCAACGACAAGAACCTGATCGATGCCGCCGTCGAGGACCTGTCGATCATCGCCGGTCAGCGCCCCAGGGTGAATCGGGCTCGCAAGTCGATCGCCAACTTCAAGCTGCGTGAGGGCATGCCCATCGGTGTGTCGGTCACGCTGCGCGGCGATCGCATGTGGGAGTTCTTCGACCGGCTGATCTCGGTCGCCATCCCCCGCATCCGCGACTTCCGCGGACTCAACCCGCGGTCGTTCGACGGCCGGGGCAACTACACGTTCGGCGTCACCGAGCAGTTGATCTTCCCCGAGATCGATTTCGACAAGGTGTCTCGGGTTCGGGGGATGGACATCACGATCTGCACGACCGCTCAGGACGATGAAGGCGGCCAGGCGCTCCTCGAAGCGTACGGCTTCCCGTTCCGGCGTGCCCCCCAGTCTCAAGAGGTAGGTGTCTGATGGCCAAGAAGTCCCTGATCGCCAAGGCGAACCGCAAGCCGAAGTTCAAGGTGCGCGGCTACTCGCGTTGCGGGCGGTGTGGGCGTGCCCGCGCCTTCATCCGCAAGTTCGGCATGTGCCGCATCTGTGTCCGGCAGCTGGCGCTGCGTGGTGAGCTGCCCGGTGTGAGAAAGGCGTCGTGGTAATCATGATGACCGACCCGATCGCCGACATGCTCACCCGGCTGCGCAACGCCAACATGGCGCTGCACGAATCCGTGTCCATGCCCTCGTCGAAGCTCAAGGAGGGAATCGCCAAGATTCTCGCTTCCGAGGGCTACGTCGACGGCTACGAGGTCACGGTGTCCGGGAGCCACAAGGTGCTGGACATCAAGCTCAAGTACGGCTCTGATCGCGCCCGCATCATCGAGGGTCTCCGCCGCGTGTCGCGACCCGGCCGCCGGGTCTATGTCGGCGCCGACGAACTGCCCCGCGTTCAGGGGGGCCTCGGGGTGGCCGTCATCTCCACGCCCCAGGGGCTGCTCCCCGATCGGGAGGCTCGCCGTCGCCGCCTGGGCGGCGAAGTCCTCTGTGAGGTGTGGTGATGAGTCGTATCGGTAAGTCGCCGGTCCAGCTCCCTTCGGGTGTCACCGTGGAGATCTCCGGGTCGGAGGTCACGGTCAAGGGCCCCAAGGGCACGCTGACGCGTCGCTTCCACGACAAGGTCGCTTTCAGCCAGGAAGACGGGGTGGTCACCGTGACCCGTGTCGACGAGGAACGCGAGTCGAAGGCTCTACACGGGCTGAGCCGCGCCCTGCTCGCCAACATGGTCGTCGGGGTCTCGGAGGGATACCGCCGCGAGCTGCAGACCGTCGGCGTCGGGTACCGTGCCGCCCTCAAGGGCAAGGATCTCGAGCTGCAGGTCGGGTTCTCGCATCCCGTCGAGGTGGCGGCGCCGGACGGGATCGACTTCGAGGTCCCCGAGCCCACGCAGATCGTGATCACCGGCATCGACAAGGAACGGGTTGGTCAGATCGCCGCCGACATCAGGTCGATTCGTCCTCCCGAGCCCTACAAGGGCAAGGGCATCAGGTACGCCAACGAACAGATTCGCCGCAAGGCCGGCAAGTCGGGAGTCGCACGATGAGGGGATCCAGGAGCGTCGCCCGCAAGCGCCGCCATTTTCGGGTTCGCCGCAAGGTGCGTGGCACCGCCTCCCGGCCGCGTTTTGCGGTGTTCCGCAGCAACCGCTACATCTACGCTCAGCTCGTCGACGACGACGCCGGTCAGACGCTCGCCGCAGCCTCCTCACAGGAGCCAGCACTCCGTGAACGCACCCTGACCGTCGACGTGGCGGCGGAAGTCGGCAAGTTGCTGGCCGACCGGGCGAAGGGCGCCGGCGTGTCGTCGGTCGTGTTCGACCGCGGCGGCTATGCATATCACGGTCGCGTCAGGGCACTCGCCGACGCGGCCCGCGAGGGAGGACTCGAGTTTTGACCAGCCGACAGAGAGACAACACACGAGGGCGCGACCAGAGGTCCACCGACGGTCCGCAGTTCGACGAGCGCGTCATCCACATCAACCGGGTGTCGAAGGTCGTCAGCGGCGGTCGCAGGTTCTCGTTCACCGCGCTGGTCGCGGTGGGCGACGGCAACGGCCGCGTCGGCATTGGCTATGGCAAGGCCAAGGAAGTCCCTGCCGCCATCCAGAAGGGCATGGAGGTGGCGCGTCGCGCCATGAAGCCGGTCCCGATGGCGGGCACCACCATCGTCCATCAGACGGTCGGGTCGCACGGGGCATCCCGGGTGCTGCTCAAGCCGGCTGCCCCCGGTACCGGGGTGATTGCCGGCGGGGCCGTGCGCCAGATCCTCGAAGCCGCCGGCATTCGCGACGTCCTCACCAAGTCCCTGGGCAGCCCCACACACATCAATGTGGCGCGGGCCACGATCAATGGGTTGCTCGGCCAGTATCGGCCCGACGAAGTGGCCAAGCGGCGTGGCCGCACCCCTGAGGAGGTCACCCCGCCGGGACTGCTCGCCGCCTACCGATCGGCGGAGTTGAACCGCTCCGCCCGTCCGGGGTCCTGACCATGGCGAAGGCATCCACGCTCAAGGTGCGGCTGGTCCACAGCACGATCGGTGAGAAGCCGAAGACCCGCGCTGCGGTGCGCAGCCTCGGTCTGCGCAAGATCGACCAGGTTCGCGAACTGGCAGACAGTCCGAGCGTCCGGGGCCAGATCGCCCGGGTCGCCCACCTCGTGGAGGTAGAGGAATCATGAAGCTCCATCATCTCAAGCCTGCACCCGGCTCCAAGAAGGACCGTATCCGGGTCGGTCGCGGTGAGGGTGGCCGTCGCGGCAAGACCGCGGGACGCGGCACCAAGGGTGCCAAGGCGCGCGGGCAGATCCCGGCCTGGTTCGAGGGTGGCCAGATGCCGATCTACCGGCGTCTTCCCAAGCTCAAGGGGTTCACCAATCGCAACCGCGAGCTGTATGCCGTGATCAACGTCGAGCGCCTCGAACAGTTCGACAAGGGCGCCGTCGTCAGCCCCGAGGAGCTGCGGGCCCGTGGCCTGGTCAAGAAGCGCGGCAAGGTCAAGGTCCTCGGCCAGGGCGAACTGACCAAGGCGCTCACCGTCCGTGCCCACGCCTTCAGCGTCGGCGCGGTCGAGCGCATCGAAGCAGCCGGCGGCACCGTAGAGGTGATCGAGTGATCAGCCTCCAGCTTCCAGCTTCCAGCCGCCAGTCCTCAGTCCATCCGATTCTTGCTGGTAACTGGCGACTGGTGACTGGCAACTTCGCCGGCCCGATAGCCTCAACCGGCCTAAGAGACCTCTAGGACGCACCCATGCTCTCCGTCTATAGAAACATGTTCCGGATTCGGGATCTTCGTAAGAAGATCCTGTTCACGCTGTTCGTCATCGGGATCTACCGGCTGGGTGCAGCCATCCCGGTTCCGGGCGTGGATCTGGATGCGGTGAGACGAATGTCCGAGGAGGCCGAGTCGGCGGGCATCGTCGGCATGCTCAACCTCTTCTCCGGCGGTGCGCTGGAGTCGCTGTCGGTGTTCTCCCTGGGCATCATGCCGTACATAACGGCATCGATCATGATGCAGCTGCTCGGCGTGGTCATCCCGAGGCTCCAGAAGCTCCAGGAGGAGGGTGAGACCGGCCGCAAGGTGATCACCCAGTGGACCCGCTACATCACGGTGATCCTCGCCCTGCTGCAGGCGACGGGCCTGTCGTACCTGTTCCACCGGGGAACGCTGACCGGCGGTCTCAGCCTGATCCCCAACTACACCCCCGGTCGGGTGCTCGTCATCGTCATCACGATGACCGCCGGTACCGCCTTCATCATGTGGCTCGGCGAGTTGATCACTCAGCGCGGCGTCGGCAACGGCATGTCGCTGATCATTTTCGCCAGCATCGTCAGCCAGATGCCTTCACAGATGGTGATCCTCGCCAATTCGGCGGGGGGCTATGCCACTGCTGGATTCATCCTCGTCATGCTCATGTTCTTGGCGCTGACCGTCGGGATCATCTTCGTCGACCAGGGCCAGCGTCGGATCCCGATCCAGTTCTCCAAGCGGATCCGCGGACGGCGCATGCTTGGCGGCCAGAGCACTTACATCCCGCTCAAGGTGAACACCGCCGGGGTCATCCCGGTCATCTTCGCCTCGAGCATCCTGTACTTCCCGGCACTGGTCGCGTCGTCGATCCCCGCTGGCGGATTCTGGGGGGCCATCCGACGCTTCATTGACAACAACCTGGTGAGCGGCACCACCTGGTGGTACGTGATCCTGTTCGGCATGCTCATCGTGTTCTTCACCTACTTCTACACCGCGGTGCAGTTCGACCCGGCGCGCCAGTCGGACATGATTCAGCGCCAGGGCGGGTTCATCCCGGGCATCCGTCCGGGCTCACAGACGACTCACTACCTGGAGCACATCCTCAGCCGGATCACGCTCCCCGGTTCACTCTTCCTGGCGAGTGTGGCCGTGCTCCCGTCGATCGTGGCCATCTTCACCAACCTGCAGTTGGGCTTCTCCGGCATCTCGATGCTCATCGTCGTGGGTGTCGCCCTGGAGACGATGAAGCAGATCGAGAGCCAGCTGATGATGCGGAACTACGAAGGATTCCTGTCGTGAGGCCCGTGGCCTCACTCAGACGCCAGCCCTCAGTCGCCAGTCGCCAAGCGGAGCGGCTCGTGGGGAGGTCGGGCGAGTTGCGAATTACGAATGGCGAATCGCCGGGGGCTGACTGATGGGCCGCCGACTCCTGATCCTCGGTCCGCCGGGCGCCGGCAAGGGCACCCAGGCCGCCCTTCTCTGCAAGGCGCTGGGGATCCCGCATGTGTCGACCGGCGAGATGCTGCGTGACCACGTGGCTCGCGGCACCGAGCTGGGGAAGCAGGCGAAGGTGATCATGGACGCCGGCGACCTGGTCTCCGACGAGATCGTCATCGCCATGGTGGAGGAGCGCCTCGCCCAGGAGGATGCGGCGTGCGGCTTCCTGCTCGACGGATTCCCCCGGACCGCCCCACAGGCGGGGGCCCTAGAGCAGGTCATCGCCGAGACGCCGCTGGACGGGGTCATCGTGTTGGAGGTACCGGAGGACGAGATCGTCGACCGGACGCTGGCCCGTGGGCGGAGCGACGATACCGCCGAGTCGGTTCGAATCCGCCTGGCTCGCTATCACGAGGAGACGGCGCCGCTCATCTCCTTCTACGAGGCGCGCAGTGACATGGCCCGCGTCGATGGCGTGGGGACGATCGACGAGGTCCTGGCACGGATCGTGGGTGCGCTCGCCCGATGATGTCGATGAAGCGCCCCGAGGACTTCGCTCGGATGCGGGTGGCGGGCAAGGTGGTCGCCGAGATACACGCAAAGGTTCGCCAGGCCGCGGCGCCCGGCGTGGCCCTCATCGACCTCGATCGCATCGCCGCCGACGTCATCCGCGAGCGGGGCTGCACCCCCAATTTCCTCAACTACGGCCAACCGCCCTTTCCCGGTGTCACCTGCCTGTCGGTCAATGACGAGATCGTCCACGGCATCCCCTCGGGGCGCACCCTCAAGTCCGGTGACGTCCTCTCCCTGGATGCCGGTGCCATCTACGAGGGCTGGCATGCCGATGCGGCCATCACCTTCGCGATCGGTGACGGCGAGGACGACGCCTTGCGGCTCATCGAAGCTACGGAGCGGGCCATGTGGCGGGGGATCGGGGCATCCCACCCTGGTGCCCGGCTGGGCGACGTGGGCCATGCCATCGGATCGGTGGCCGAGGAGGCCGGTTACGGGATCGTGAGGAGCCACGCCGGCCACGGCATCGGTCGCCAGATGCACGAACACCCCAGCGTGTGGAACTTCGGCACCCCGGGCAAGGGCATGCGCCTCAAGGCGGGCATGGCGATCTGTATCGAACCGATGTTCAACGCGGGCAGCCATGAGACCCGCCTGCTGGACGACGACTGGACCGTTTCCACCGTCGACGGCAGCCTCAGCGCCCACTTCGAGCACACCGTGGCCATCACGAAGGACGGGCCGGAGGTGTTGACTCTCCCATGAAGCTCATGGCTCATAGCCAATGGCTCATGGCCAGAGACGCGCGTGCGCGTCGATGGGGTCTCTCGACGAGTCTGGCCATGAGCTATGAGCCATTGGCTATAGGCTCAGAGTCTCAACTTGTGAAGCCATCAGCGCTGCATTACTCTTCCCGTTCGGCCCTCAGGGGTCCGTCTGTTGTGTTCGAGAGAACCGCTGACGACGTTTTGAACACCGTCGTCGGGTCCCGATCCACCCACCTCGTGGGACATCGTGCGCCCGACGCCGTGGCAGGAGTGACGCATGAAGGTACGCCCGAGCGCCAAGAAGATGTGCGAGCGGTGCCGGATCATCCGGCGTCGCGGTCGCGTCTGGGTGCTGTGCACCAATCCGCGTCACAAGCAGCGACAGGGGTGAAGTGATGGCAAGAATCTCCGGGGTAGACCTCCCCAGGGACAAGCGAGTTGAGATCGGGCTCACCTACATCTTCGGTGTGGGCCGCAGTGCCGCGATCGAGACCTGTACTTCGCTCGGGATCGACCGCAACACGAAGATCCGTGATCTCACCGACGACGAGGTCGTGAAGATCCGTCAGTTCGTCGAGGCGAACTTTCGTGTCGAGGGTGACCTGCGACGCGAAGTGGCGCAGAACATCAAGCGCAAGGTCGAGATCGGCACCTACCAGGGCATCCGCCATCGACGCGGTCTGCCGGTGCGCGGTCAGCGCACGCATACCAACGCCCGCAGCCGCAAGGGGCCGCGTCGGGCGATCGCCGGCAAGAAGCAGGTCACCAAGTAGTGGCTGACAAGAAGAAGCCCACGCGGCGGCGCGAGCGCAGGAACATCCTGCACGGGGAAGCGCACATCACTGCGAGCTTCAACAACACCATCATCAACATCACCGACCTCGAAGGCAACACGCTCGTGTGGACCTCCGGGGGGACGGTCGGTTTCAAGGGTTCCCGCAAGTCGACGCCCTATGCGGCGCAGGTGGCCGCCGAACAGGCCGCCAGGCGTGCCGGCGAAATCGGTATGCGCAAGGTGGACGTGATCGTCCGTGGATCGGGTTCGGGCCGCGAGACCGCGGTTCGCACGCTGCAGACCATGGGCATGGAGGTCACCGGAATTCGCGACGTGACGCCGGTCCCACACAACGGCGTGCGTCTCAAGAAGCGGCGGAGGGGCTAGATGGCGCGCTACACCGGACCTGTTTGCAAGCTGTGCCGCCGCGAGCGGACCAAGCTGTTCCTCAAGGGCGCCCGTTGCGAGAGCAGCAAGTGCGCCGTCGACCGCAAGCCCTACCCACCCGGCGAGCACGGTCGGGGCCGCATCCGCGAGACCCAGTACCTCATCCAGCTGCGGGAGAAGCAGAAGGCCCGCCGCATCTACGGCGTGCTCGAGAAGCAGTTCCGCAGGTACTACGAGGAAGCAGCTCGCCACAAGGGCATCACCGGTGAGAATCTCCTGCAGATCCTCGAGAGCCGCCTCGACAACGTCGTTTTCCGGGCCCGCCTCGCCGAGTCTCGGGCCCAGGCTCGTCAGTTCGTGTCGCACGGGCACTTCCAGGTCAACGGCCGCCGGGTGACGGTGCCGTCGTTCCGGGTCAAGCCCGGTGATGTGATTCAACCCCGCGATCGGAGCAAGAGCATGCTGCCCATCCAGCACGCGATCGACACCTCGGGGTCGCGCAGCCAGTCGGAGTGGATGGACGTCGAACTCGACGACCGCAAGGTCACGATTACGGCCCTACCCAGCAGGGCCCAGATCGACACCCAGGTACAAGAACAGCTGATCGTCGAGTTGTACTCGAAGTAAGAGGAGCCGAAGCGTGCTGATCGTCCAGCGACCCCAGATCGATGAAGAGCCCGTATCCGAAACGAGGTCGAGGTTCGTCGTCGAGCCACTCGAGCCGGGCTTCGGCTACACGCTCGGCAATACCTTGCGTCGCACCCTGCTGGCACGGATTCCCGGCGCGGCGATCACCAGCGTGCGTATCGAGGGAGTTCAGCATGAGTTCTCCACGCTGAGTGGTGTCGTCGAAGACGTCGTCGACATCATCCTCAACCTCAAGCAGGTGGTGCTGCGGGTCGACGTCGACGGCCCCCAGACGCTCTACCTGTCCGCCAAGGGCAAGGGCGACGTGACCGCCGGGGCGATCTCCGCTCCTGCCGGCGTCGAGGTGATCAACACCGACCACCACCTCGCCTCGCTGTCCACCTCGGGCAAGCTCGAGATCGAGATGACCTGCGAGCGCGGTGTGGGCTATCGCAGCGCCGACCGCAACAACAAGGGCGACGGTATCGGGGTGATCCCGATCGACTCGATCTTCTCGCCGGTGCGCAAGGTGGCGTACACGGTGGGCTCCACTCAGGTCGGCGCCATGACCAACTTCGACAAGCTGGAGATCGACGTGGTGACCGACGGATCGGTCACCCCGCGAGATGCGGTGTCGTCCGCGGGCAAGACCCTGGCGGAGCTGCTCGGCCTGTTCGCCGACTTCGGCGAGGGAGTGGGCCTGGAACTCGGTGACGTGATCGTCGCCGACTCGTCTTCGCCTGACCTGGAACTCCCGATCGAGGCGCTCGACCTCTCCGAGCGGCCCAGCAACTGCTTGCGACGGGAGCGGATCCAGACGGTCGGTGAGCTCGTCGAGCGCACCGCCGAGGACCTGCTCAAGATCACGAACTTCGGTCAGAAGAGCCTCGACGAGGTCGTCGTCAAACTGGACGAGCTGGGCCTGTCGCTCGCCTCGTCGCGGGACGAGGAACTCGGCTGATGCCCCGCCCCAAGCGAGGTCGACGGCTCGGAGGTAGCGCCTCACTCCAGAAGGCGATGCTGTCCAACCTCGCCCAGGAGTTGTTCTGGGATGAGAAGGTGACCACCACGGTCGCACGGGCCAAGATGCTGCGCCCCTATGCCGAGAAGCTCATCACGAAGGCTGCCAAGGGCGGGCTCCACAATCGGCGCCTGGTCCTGTCGGACATCGAGGACACCGAAGTGGTGACCAAGCTGTTCGACGACATCGGTCCCAGGTTCGCCGAGCGTCCCGGTGGATACACCCGCATAGTTCGTGTGGGTCCCCGTCGTGGCGACGGAGCCGAGATGGCCGTCGTCGAACTCGTGTGAGCACGGCTCCACACCCGGCACCCTCTGCGGCCCGGAAGGTGCCGCCCTCGATGCTTGTCGTCACCGGTCTGCTCGTGGTCGGCTTCATCGCCCTCGGGGCGGCGACCGTGCTCAGTGTCACCGGCGCCAATGGTCCGGAGCCGCCGACCCTCGCCGACGTTCCGATCCCGACGGGTGTCGAACTGGTCGACTCGCACGCCCTGTGCGAGGCCGACGCCTGCGACGGTGCCGGTGGCGTGTTCGCCTGGGATCCGATCCGGGTGGAGGCGGCCGTGACCATGCTCGCCGAGAACTTCCTCGTCAACGGCTGGATCGGCGACCCGGGAAGTTGCCCTGAAGGCGTGCGATGTTTCCAGCGTGGAGGGCTGCGGTCGACCATCCGTCCATGGTTGGAGGTGGACGAAACCGTCGGTACCGCCATGCGCGCCGCCATCCGCGATCAGGGAATCGTCGAGGACGATCTGGTGTACGTGAGCGTCATCCGCTGCGGGATCCTCACCGACTGCTAGATCCCGGAGGCGAAGCCTCCAGGCGACGGCAGACGGTCCGAGTACCAAGTACCAAGTACCAAGGGAGCGCGCGGTCAGGGATTCGCCCATTCTGACTCTCCTCCCCCGTGTGCGGACCGGGGACATCCTTTACAGGTGTGCGTAGACATCCTT
>JBBDWO010000025.1 GCA_040902765.1 Acidimicrobiia bacterium
CCCCCCGAGCCTGAAGGGGAGGTCGAAGGTTGAGCGCCGCTTCACCTTTTGGTCGAGGGTCACTATCCTGCCCGGTAACCCTGGCGACTCGTCTCGCCGGCTGCTCTCGCGCCCGGCGGGGGCTGAGAGGAGCGTCCGATGCTGAGTAATGACGGGCTCCAGAGCTATCTGGCGGTCATCAAAGTGGTGGGCGTCGGTGGCGGTGGTGTCAACGCCGTCAACCGCATGATCCAGGCTGGCCTGCGCGGCGTAGAGTTCATCGCGATCAACACCGATGCCCAGGCGCTGCTCATGTCCGATGCGGACGTCAAGATCGACATCGGCCGCGACCTCACCCGCGGGCTGGGCGCCGGGGCCGACCCGGAAGTCGGTCGGGCCGCCGGCGAGTCCCATCGCGACGACATCGAGGACGCCCTGCGCGGCGCCGACATGATCTTCATCACCGCCGGCGAAGGCGGCGGAACCGGCACCGGCGCCGCCCCCATCGTCGCCGAGATCGCCCGCAGCCTCGGTGCGCTGACGGTCGCCGTGGTCACCCGGCCTTTCGGGTTCGAGGGTCGCCGCAGGTCCGTCCAGGCCGAGCAGGGGATCGGTGCCCTCCGAAGCGAGGTCGACACGCTCATCGTGATCCCGAACCAGCGACTGCTCGATTACGCCGACGAGTCGCTGCCCATGGTCGATGCTTTTCGTTTGGCCGACGACGTGCTCCTCCAGGGTGTCGGCGGCATCACCGATCTGATCACGACGCCTGGTCTGATCAACGTGGACTTTGCCGACGTGAAATCCATCATGTGGGGCGCCGGTACGGCAGTCATGGGGATCGGCCGCGCCTCGGGCGAGACCCGGGCCAAGCAAGCAGCGGCCAAGGCGATCAGCAGCCCGATGCTGGAGGTTTCGATCGAGGGCGCCCGCGGCGTCCTCCTGTCGGTGGCCGGGGGCTCCTCGATGACCCTGCACGAGGTCAACGAGGCGGCGACGGCCATCGCCGAGCACTGCACCGCAGATGCCAACGTGATCTTCGGAGCCACCGTCGACGACTCTCTCGGGGACGAGATGCGGGTCACGGTGATCGCCGCCGGTTTCGGGGTCGACACCGAGCGTGGCCGACTCCGCTCGCCGGGCCTGGAGGCGCCGGGGAGCCGGGGCGAACGAGCGATGACTCCGCCCATCGAGCCCGATGACTCACCCGACGATGAGCCGCTCGACGACATGGGCATCCCCGACTTTCTCAAGGGATGAGCTTGAGACCCGCCGGGGTGCTCGGAGCCGCCTTCGGCGAAGCAGCCGACGGCGACGGGCGGGTCGATCTGAAATCACGCCGATTCTTCAGTGCCGCCGTCGGCGCGCCGGGATCGTGGGCGTGGGTGCATCAGGTGCACGGCACCGGCGTCGTCGAGGTGGACATCGGGGGCGACCAGGGCGATGCCGACGCGCTGTTCACCCGACGCCCCGGGGTCGCGCTCAGCGTCGGGACCGCCGACTGTTTCCCGGTGATTCTCGACGCCGGAGATGCTGTCGGTGTCGCCCACTCGGGGTGGAGGGGGGTCCAGGCCGGTGTGGTGACCGAGCTCCGGAGCCGGATGGCGGCCGCGGGCTCCGAGGTGATGAGGGCGGTGATCGGACCCGGCATCCGCCCGTGCTGTTTCGAGGTGGGACCCGAGGTGGCCGAACGTTTTCCCGACCGCACCGCCACCACCACTTGGGGTACGGTGAGCGTCGACCTCGTCGGCGCCGTTCGCGCCCAACTGGACGGAGTCGAGGTGCTCGACCTGGGGGCGTGCACCCACCACGACGAGCGATTCCACTCGCATCGTCGCGACCGCACGCCGCTTAGACAGGTGTCGATCGCATGGCTTCCGGACTGACCGCGGTGCGGGCCGCCGTGGCGGCCGCCGCTGTCAGGGCGGCGCGGGACCCCGGGTCCGTCACCCTGGTTGCGGTGAGCAAGGAGGCATCGGATGCCGAGGTCGTGGCGGCCCACTCGGCGGGCATCTCCGACTTCGGGGAGAACCGCGCCGACGCCCTGGCCGATCGAGCGGGGAGCCTTCCGGGCGAGATCCGGTGGCATTTCATCGGTCGGCTCCAGACCAACAAGGTTCGTCGGATCCGCCCATTGGTCACGCTGTTGCACTCTCTCGATCGCCGATCCCTGGTCGAGCAGTGGCTCAAGGGCTCGGGTACGCCACCTCCGGTGCTGGTGCAGGTGAACGTGTCGGGCGAGGCCCGCAAGGCGGGTGTGGAGCCGGCGCAGGCGGCCTCCTTCGTGAGAACCGCCCTCGATCTGGGACTCGACGTGCGCGGCCTGATGACCATGGCACCGCTGAGCGCGGATCCGGAGGCGAGCCGTTCGCACTTCGCCGCGCTACGACGACTGCGGGACGACCTCAGGGCCCGTCACGCTTCGGTCGGGGAGCTCTCGATGGGAATGTCCGGGGACTACGAGGTCGCCGTCGAGGAGGGTGCAACGATATTGCGGGTGGGACGGGCTATCTTTGGCCCCTCCCGGCACGACGACTGAGCGGGACATACCATGGGCATTTGGAACAAGACACTCTTCTACCTGGGGCTGGTCGACGAAGACGCCGCAGCAGACGAGGATTACGAACGGTCGCCAGCCCGGGGACGGGTCGAGGGGCGCCCCGATCAGCCGAACGCGCCACGTCACGCCGCCGGCCGGCGTCCGGCACCCGTGCGCAGATCCGAGGCGCGCCCGTCAGACGGGAGTCGGGTGTCACGCGAGATGCCGATTTCCGACGCCTACACCACCGGCGAGCGTCCCGCCGTCGCTCGGCAGGAGCCCCAAGCCCCGCGCGGGGTGCAAGGCCGCCGGGTCGAGCCACCGTCGGTGGGCCGGCGCCGCACCATGACCGATCAGGCGTTGAACGACAGCGGCGTGGTGATGAACCCGAATGACCGTCCTCTCGTTCGTACCTTCTCGTCCGACTCCGACCTCGAGTCGGAGGTCATCGTCGCCCGCTCGTACTCCGACGCCCAGGCGGTCGCCGACCATCTGAGGTCCTCGCTGCCGGTCGTGCTCGATCTGCGCAAGGTGGAGCCGGCCATGGTGCGACGACTGGTCGACTTCTCGAGCGGCCTCACCTACGCCCTCGGCGGATCGATGCGCAAGATCGGCCAGGGCGTGGTCCTGGTCACGCCGCCGAACGTCAACATCAGCCGTGACGAACGCCGTCGGCTGCGTGAACTCGGCTACCACGAGGCCCCGGAGAACCCCTGAGCGTCCTCTGCTTCATCCTGCAGGCGCTGACTCTGGTGATATTCGCCCGAATCGTGCTCGAGTGGATCCCGGTCTCCTACGACCATCCATTGGCACGAGTGCGAGCGGTGCTGCGGGCGATCACCGAACCGATCCTCGGACCGATGCGACGCCTGCTGCCGCCGGTCCGGCTGGGAGAAGTCGCGCTCGACCTGTCGCCCCTCATCGTGATCCTGCTGCTCAGTGTGGTGGCGAGTCGGATCTGCTGAGGCGCGATTCGCAATTCGCGGTTCGCTATTCGCCAGACTTCTTGCGAATTGCGAATCGCTATTCACCAGTAGCTACTTCCAGGCGGGGCTCGGCGGCCTTCTCGTCGATCGCCAGATCCACCGCGAGTACCTCGGCTGCGATCCAGTCTCCGTGGCGGCCAACCGCATCGGCATGCTCGGCGGGGAGTACCACCCGGATCCGGTCGGTGAGGGCGAGGCCCTGTTGCTTGCGCAGGTCGTTGAGGACCCGAATGAGGTCGAGGGCCACCCCCTCGGCCAGTAGCTCGTCGTCGAGTGTGAGGTCGAGGGCCACACCGATGTCGCCGTCGTGGGCCACTGCCCACCCCTCCCGGGTGACGCGCTCCACGCGTATCACCTCGTCGGGGGTGAGTGTCTCGCCTGCCGCTGAGATCGACCCGTCCTCGGCCACGGTGAAGTCACCGGAGGTGAGGGCGGCGGCCACGGCTTTGATACGGGAACCGAGTCTGGGTCCGGCGACCGGGAAGTTCGGCTTGTACGAGGTCTCTACAGGGGAGTCGACGTCGAACGCCACCTCCTTGACCCGCAGCTCCTCCTCGATCTCGATGGCATGACGGCGGGCGACCTCTGCTCCCCGCACCGCGGCCGTGCGCAGCGGCTGGCGGAGGCGCACTCTGGCTTCGCTCCGGGCCCGACGACCGACTTCGACCACATCGCGCGCCACCGCCATCGAGCGCAGCAGGTCGTCGTCGCCAGCCGTCGGCGGCTGCGGCCAACCGGCGAGATGTACCGAATCGGGTGCGTCGGGGCAGGCGTCGGCGACGAGAGTCTTCCACAGGTGGTCGGTGAGGAAGGGCATCACCGGGCTGATCACCCGCAGGGCGGTGACGATGCCCACCCACAGGGTGCGAAATGCTGCCTCATCGAGGTCGTAGAAGCGCCGCCGGGTTCGCCTGATGTACCAGTTGGAGAGGTCCTCGAGATAGGCCTTGAACGCCTCGACCAGCTCATCGACCCGCCAGCGCTCCAACGCGGTGGTGGCGTCGTCCACACAGCGGGCTGCGCGGGCCAGCAGCCAGTGGTCGATGTCGCGGAGATCCACCCCCGTCGGCCCTCCGTCCAGATCGGCGAACGTCGGGACGAAGCCCTCGATGTTCCCGTAGTCGACCAGGAATCGGGCCGAGTTCCACAGGGTGAGCAAGCGGCGCTGGACCTCGTGCGCGCTGGCGTAACCGAACAGGAGGTTGCGGTCGGGCGGGTGAGCGCAAAACATCCAGCGCATCACGTCGGCGCCCATCTGCGAGAAGGCATCCTCGGCGCCGATCATGTTCCCCCAGGAGCCGTGCATCTCTCGGCCGTCCTCTGCGAGCATCTTCTCGTAGCCGAGAACCCGCTGGAAGGGCGCCTGTCCGACCAGCGTCACCGACATGAACAGCTGTGAATAGAACCAGAGCCGCACCTGCTCGCGCATCTCGGTGACCCAGTCGGCCGGGAACCACTTCTCCCAGTACGGGTGGTCGGGGAGGTCGGCCGTGGTGAGCCCGGCGGCGGCCCCGGTCCCGGAGCCTCCCGGGACCCACTCGGGGTTCTCCCAGCCGAGCGTGGCGAAGGGCACGATCCCCGCATCGAGCCAGACGTCGCCCACCTCCGGGATGCGGGTCACCGGCTGATCACAGGCGGCACACCGGATGCGGACCCGATCGATCCAGGGTCGGTGCAGCTCCTCGAGCTGGTCCATCCCTTCGATGGCGCGCTCGCCGAGCTCGGCCTTCGAGGAGATCACGGTGAGATGCCCGCACTCGCACGGGTACAGCGGGAGGGGCAACCCGTAGTAGCGGCGGCGGGAGATGTTCCAGTCGCCCATGTTGACCAGCCAGTCGTCCATGAGTTTTCCCATGTAGGCGGGGGTCCACTCGATGGCGGTGTTGGCGTCGCGGAGGTGCTGACGGATCTCGTCGACCGCGATGTACCAGTCGTCGGCGACGCGATACACCAGAGCGGTGTGGCAGCGCCAGCAATGGGGATAGGCGTGGACGTACTCGGCATCGTCGACGAGCACCCCTCGCTCGCGCAGCGCTTCGGTGATCGGGGTGCGCGCCTCGGTGGTGCTCATTCCGGCGAAAGGGCCGTATTCGGGGTAGAAGCGTCCCGACTCATCGATCGGTCCGAGCACCGGCAGCCCGTGCTCGCGTCCCAGGTGGTAGTCCTCGGCACCGGCACCGGGGGCGATGTGGACCACCCCGGTGCCCTGGTCCAAGGTCACCTCCTTCCACGGGATGACCCGGTGCTCCAAGCCAGCTGCCGGATCGAGGTCGTCGAATGGTCCCCGGTAGCGCCAGCCGACCAGGTCGGATCCCCGGCGGCGTTCGGTGTACTCGTCGGCGGGGAATCGCTCCACGGCCACCCACTCGCCGTTGGCACGGCGTCCGTACTCGAAGTCCGGGTGTACGGCCGCGGCCACGTTGGCCGGGAGGGTCCACGGCGTCGTCGTCCACACGACGAGGCTCTCGCCGTCGCGGTCCATGAGGGGCAGCCGGACCGATAGCGATGGGTCGGTGACCTCCTGGTACACACCGGACATGGTGATCTCGTGCTGGGAGATGGAGGTCCCGCAGCGGGGACACCACTCGGTGGGACGGAAGCCCGAGTAGAGCCACCCGCGTTCGTGGACGATCGACAGGAATCGCCAGATGTACTCGATGTTGGTGTCCGAGAAGGTCAGGTAGTCCCGACCCCAATCCATCCAGTACCCGAGGCGTTTGGAGCCGCGGACGAGCTCCTCGACCGACCACGCCACCTTATCCCGACACTTGCGGGCGAACGCTTCTAGCCCGTACGACTCGATCTCTTGCTTCGAGTTGAGGCCGAGTTCCTGCTCGACGTCGACCTCGATCCAGAGACCCTGGCAGTCGAATCCGTTCTGGAAGCGCAGATGATGCCCACCCATCGCCTTGTACCGCTGGAACACGTCCTTGAGGGTCCGGCCCCACGCGGTGTGAACGGCCAGGGACTTGTTGGCGGTCACGGGACCGTCGATGAAGCTGAAGCGTGGCCCGTCGGCGGTCTGTTCGCGCAGGCGATCGAAGACCCGATCCGCCTCCCACCGATCCAGCATCGCCAGCTCGATCTCGGGGTGGTCGGGTACGGCGCTCAGCGGGGTGAACGGCCTTGGCCGGGAGTCGTCCTGTGTCGGCATGTCCTCACCTCGGCAGCGTCATGGTGCTGCCGGGACGAGTCGGCGACCCGCGGTACCACCCGGCTTGCCGCCCCTTGGCGACCCCTCGTTGCGTCCCGTGACGGGGGACTTCCGGCGGGTTCTACCCGGGCGGTGTGCCCGCTCTTCCCGCGGCTCGGGGGTGATGACCCGTGTCAGCGGGGGTCCCCGTCGTCGCCTTTCGGAATGTAGGATAACGGCGTCGCGGCGCCTCGGGCGGCACAATTGGCTACATGGTCGAACGACACGACGACGGCGTGGTCGTCACCGTCTGGGTGTCGGCGGGTGCGAGCGTCGACGCGGTCGGCGGAGCGTACGCCGGTGCGCTCCGGGTTCGTACGGCGGCGCCACCCGAGCGGGGCCGGGCCAACGCCGCCGTGGTGTCCCTCCTGGTGCGGGCATTCGGCGCCCGGCGAGGATCGCTGATGAGCGGGGATGGGCACCGCCGCAAACGCATCCTGCTCGAGGGGGTCCCGTGGTCGAAGGCGACCCAGGTGGCCGCTCGTCTCGCCGCGGGTGGCTGATCCCAGGGGGTGCGCGAATATGTCGCTGGCTTGATCAGGGTTCGGCTTGTGGCAAGCCGAACCCTGATCCCGGGGCGAGCCTATTCGCGCACCCCCTGAACCTGGCGCAGTGCCTCCGGTGCTGTATGCTCGCCCGCTGTCATGGCACGGGATCTGGCCAAGTCCACATTGGAGCGCTTCCGCCGCAAGTTGGAGGAGGAGCGTGACCGCCTCGTCGCGCTGCTCCGCGAGATCGAAGAGGAGCGCGAGGAAGTGCGCCTCACCGAGACGTCGTCCGACCGCAGCCCCGATCCCAACACCGCCGAGGGCGGGTCGCTGGCGTTCGAGATGGAGAAGGAACTGACCATCTGGCAGCTTCACCAGGATTTCCTCGCCCAGGTGGAAGAGGCACTCGTCCGAATCGACGCTGGTTCCTACGGCACCTGCGAAGGCTGCGGGTCGGCCATCCCGGTCGCCAGGCTCGACGCGCTACCGCACGCGAAACTGTGCGTCGACTGCGCCTCGCGAATCCGGTGAAACCGCGCCTGGGCGGGCTCGTAGTCGCTGCGTCGGTGATCGTGCTCGACCAGCTGACCAAGTGGTGGGCTGCGGAGACGCTCCCCGGATCGCCGGTCACGGTGATCCCGGACTTCCTCCACCTCCGCTACGTCACCAACTCGGGCGCTGCCTTCGGGTTCTTCTCGGGTGGAGGTCCGGTGCTCGCCGTCATCGCCTTCGTCGTCATCGTCGGCATCCTGGTGGTGGTGGTCCGCAAGACCGACGGCTGGCCCGAGTCCGTGGTGCTCGGTCTGGTGATCGGCGGTGCCGCCGGCAACCTCATCGACCGGCTGGCCCGCGGTGATGGAATGCTCGATGGTGCGGTGGTCGACTTCATCGACTTCTCGTTCTTCCCCGCGTTCAACCTGGCCGACTCGGCGATCACCGTGGGCGCCGTGCTGGCCCTGTGGTTGGCGGCACGGCGTTCGTGAACACGGTCGTGCCCGTCGACCTGGACCGGGAGCGCCTCGACCTGATCGTGGCCCGCCTCGGCGGCGTCAGTCGTGCCCTGGCGCGGATCCTCGTGGAGCAGGGATCGGTGGCCGTCGACGGAGAGACGGTCGCCGCGGTGAACCGGCGGGTGGCGACCGGCAGCATCATCGCATTCGACCTACCCGAGGCCACCGACCCCCTTCTTCCGGAGGAGGTTCCGTTCGACGTCCTCCATGAGGACCGGTACCTCGCCGTGGTGTCGAAGCCCGCCGGCGTGGTCACCCATCCGGGGGCCGGCCGGACCGGAGCCACCCTGGTCGCCGGGATCCTGCACCGCTGGCCGTCGGTGCGTGGCGTCGGTGACGAGGGGCGATGGGGTGTCGTGCATCGACTGGACCGCGACACGTCGGGCGCCCTCGTGGTGGCGCTCACCACCGAGGCATTCGGCCCGCTGCGGACGATGATCCGGCAGCGACGGGTAGAGCGCAGGTATCTCGCCCTGGTGAAGGGGACTCCGCCGATGCCCACCGGAACCATCGATGCCCCGATCGCCGCCGACCGGCGCCGACGGGGCAGGCGCCGGGTCGACCCGTCGGGACGGTCGGCTCGGACGCACTATCGGTCGGTGGCGTCCGGTCACGGAGTGACCCTCCTGGACGTGACGCTCGAGACCGGTCGCACCCACCAGATCAGAGTGCACCTGACCGCCGCAGGATTGCCGATCATCGGCGACCGACAGTACGGCATCGGCACCGGGGCACCGAGGCAGTTCCTCCACGCTGCCCGGGTCCGCTTCGAGCACCCGATAACGCAGCAACCGCTCGATGTCTCTGCGCCGCTGCCGGAAGATCTTCGGGAGGTGCTCGCCGAGCACGGCCTGGAGTACCGATCGGAGAGCTGAGGTGGTGCGCGAATAGGTCGCTGGCTTCCTCAGGCTTCGGCTTGCCACAAGCCGAAACCTGATCCCGGGGCGAGCCTATTCGCGCACCACCTGACGCCGTCAGCCAAAGAACCGTGTCGCCGCTTCGAAGCGCTCCGGGTCGACCGGCCTCGGGTCTCCGCACGCCTCGTCGAGTGGAGCGAGGACGACCTCGTCGCCTCGAAGAGCAGTGAACGCCCGCGTCTCGCCGGCGAGGGCGGCCTCGGCGGCGACCACCCCGAGCCTTGTCGCCAGGATGCGGTCGCTCGCCGTCGGCGTACCGCCTCGCTGGAGGTGTCCGAGGATGGTCACCCTGGTCTCGAAGCCGGTGAGGTGCTCGAGGATGGGCGCCACCTGATAGGAGACGGTGCCGAGGCGGGTGAAGCCGTAGGCATCCCGCGGTAGGTCCATCGGCTCCGGGGGCGTGATGCCCTCGGCGACCACTACGAGCGAGTATCTGGCCCCTCGGGCGTGGCGACGCTTGAGGCTCGCCGCCACGTCCTCGAGGCGCTGTGGGAATTCGGGTAGCAGGATCGCATCGGCCCCGCCCGCCATGCCGGCGCACAGTGCGATCCATCCCTGGCTGCGTCCCATCACCTCGACGAGCATCACCCGGTTGTGCGCCTCGGCCGTGGTGGTGATCCGATCGATGGCGTCGGTGGCGATCTGAACCGCGGTGTCGAACCCGAAGGTCCGGTCGGTGCCCGGGATGTCGTTGTCGATCGTCTTGGGGATCCCGATGATGGCGAGTCCCTCGTCGCAGAGTCTGCCGGCGGTGCGGAGGGTGCCGTCGCCACCGATCACCACCAGCGAGTCGATGCCCGTCTCGGTGAAGGTGCGCCTCACCGAGTCGGCACCGTCGCCGTGCAGGAATGGGTCCATGCGGCTGGTGCCAAGGATGGTGCCGCCGCGGGTGAGGATCCCGCGGACCGCATCACGGTCGAGTTCCGTCCAGTCCGACTCCATGAGGCCGGCCCAGCCGTTGCGAAAACCGACGACGCGCCCGCCCGGTTCGCACAGGACCCGGGCGACGACGGCGCGGATCGCGGCGTTGAGGCCGGGACAGTCACCACCGCCGGTCATGATGCCGACGGTGGTCACGCCTCGCCCCCGAGGGTGGTTCCCACGGATCGCAGGTCGCGGCATGCCTGGACCACCCGCTCACTCATCGACGCCTCCGCCTTCTTGAGGTAGGAGCGCGGGTCGTACGCCTTCTTGTCGCCGACGTTTCCCTCCGACCTGATCACCGCGTCGGGGTCGGCGAGCATGTGGCGAGCGATCGGCTCGGTGAAGGCGTACTGGGTGTCGGTGTCGATGTTCATCTTGATCACGCCGTAGTCGAGGGTCTCGTGGATCTCGTCGAGCGAGGAGCCGCTGCCCCCGTGGAACACGAGGTAGTGCCGGGCGTCGGCGCCAAAGCGATCCCCGACCGCCGCCTGACCGTCACGCAGGATGGTGGGATCGAGCTCGACCGAGCCTGGCTTGTACACGCCATGGACGTTGCCGAATACCGCAGCGAGGAGATAGCGACCGCGTTCTCCGGTGCCGAGTACCTCGGCGGTTCGTAGCATGTCGGCGGGCGAGGTGTACAGCTTCGCCCGCTCCACGTCCTCGCGGTCCATGGCATCCTCGACCCCTCCGACGATGCCGATCTCCAACTCCAGCACGATGTCGAGCGCGGCGCACTCTTCCAACAGTTGCGAGGCCATGGCCAGGTTGTCCTCGAGGGGGAGTTCCGACGCGTCGAGCATGTGGCTCTGGAAGAGGGGACCCTGGGCGTCCTGTCGCCGTTGCGCGCTCAGGGCGAGGAGCGGACGGATGAAGGCATCGACCTTGTCGGGCTGGCAGTGGTCGGTGTGGAGGGCCACGTTGATCGGATATCGGTCGGCGACGGCGTGGGCGAACTCGGCCAGTGCGGCGCCGCCGAGGACCATGTCTCTGTTGTACAAGCCCGAGGCGAATTCGGCCGCTCCCGTCGACACCTGGATGATGCCGTCGGACTCCGCCTCGGCGAACCCGGCCAGGGCGGCGTGAACGGTGATGCTGGACGTGACGTTGATGGCGGGGAGAGCGAACCGGTCGCGTCGGGCGGCATCCAGCATCGCTCGGTACGTCTCAGGGGTGGCTATCGGCACTTTGGCTCCTCCTCGACCTGTCGGCCGGAAGGTAGCCGATCGCCCCGATAGGACCGGAGGTGGCCACCAGGGAACGGCGAGCCGGGGGCGGCTAGGCTCCTTCTCACACCCGTGTAATTCGAGGCCACCGCCAGAGGAACCGTGCCCGAGCCGAGCTTCGCCCATCTCCATCTCCATACGGAGTACTCGATGCTCGACGGCGCGGCCAGGATCGCCGACGTCGTCGCCGCAGTGGTAGAGGACGGCCAACCCGGCGTCGCCGTGACCGACCATGGTGTGCTGTACGGCGCCGTGGACTTCTACACCCAGGCGACGGCAGCCGGCGTGACCCCGGTCATCGGGATGGAGGGATACCTGACGCCGGGTTCGCGCTTCGAGCGGCCGCCGCGGCGCGACGACGTCCGTTATCACATCACGCTGCTGGCGGTGAACCAGGAGGGGTATCGAAACCTGGTCAAGATGGCCAGCGCCGCCTACCTGGACGGGTTCTACTACAAGCCCCGGCTCGACCTCGAGCTGCTCAACCGGTACGCCGCCGGGATCGTCGCCACCACGGGTTGCCTGGGAGGGCACGTCCCGAAGCTGCTCGCACCGGAAGCGTCGGAGGAGGAGGGCCGCGGGGGCGGCCAGCGCGACTTTCGTGCCGCCATCGAAGCGGCGGCGATGTATCAGGACATCTTCGGCAAGGACAACTTCTTCGTCGAGATCATGGACCACGGAGTGGCGGCCCAGCGAGCCGTGCTCCCCGACCTGGTGGCGGTGGCCAAGGAAGTAGGGGCTCCGCTGCTCGCCACCAACGACGCTCACTACACGAGAGCGGAGGAGGCCGAAGCCCACGACGCCCTGCTGTGCATCCAGACCGGCGCCCAGATGGATCAGGAGGACCGCTTCACCTTCCAGGGCAGCGGCTATCACGTGAAGACGGCCCGGGAGATGCGGGCCCTGTTCCCCGAAGACCTCTACCCGGGTGCCTGCGACAACACGGTCGCCATCGTCGAACGGGCCGACATCCAGATGGACTTCGACCGCATCCTCCTGCCCAACTTCCCGGTGCCGACGGGGGAGAGCGAGGTCGCCTTCCTGGAGCGGTTGACCCTGGAGGGCGCTCGAGAGCGCTACGGCGCGATCCTGCCCGAGGAGGTGCAGCGGCGCGTGGAGTACGAGCTGCGGGTCATCGTCGACATGGGATTCGCCGCCTACTTCCTGATCGTGTGGGATCTGATGCGCTACGCCCGGGAGCGAGGGATCCGGACCGGCCCGGCCCGGGGGTCGGCCGGCGGCTCGATCGTCTCGTACTGCCTGCGGATCACCGACCTGGACCCGCTCACCCACGGTCTCATCTTCGAGCGGTTCCTCAACACCAGCCGGCGCGAGATGCCCGACATCGACATGGACTTCGACGAGCGCCACCGCGGCGAGATGATCCGCTACGCCGCAGACAAGTACGGCAGCGATCACGTGGCCCAGATCATCACCTTCTCGACGATCAAGGGCCGGCAGGCGGTGCGCGATTCGGCCCGGGTGCTTGGGTTCCCCTACTCGTTGGGTGATCGGCTCGCCAAGGCGATGCCCCCGCCCATCCAGGGACGGGACGCATCGATCGGCCAGTGCCTCGAGGAGCCGTCGAAGGGGGCCGACGGGGATCTGCGCGACTTCTACGCCAACGCCGCCGGCCTGCGCGCCCTCTACGAGCAGGATCCCGACGCCCGGCGGGTCATCGACACGGCACGCGGGCTCGAGGGGCTGCGGCGCCAGGATTCGATCCACGCTGCCGCCGTCGTCATCTCTCCGGAGCCGCTCGAAGACATCATCCCGATCCAACGCAAGGGCGAGGATGCCGAGGTCGTCACCCAGTTCGAGATGCACGCCATCGAGAAGCTCGGGCTGCTCAAGATGGACTTCCTGGGTTTGCGCAACCTGTCGACCATCGACCGGTGCCTCGAACTCGTCGAGAGCGAGACCGGCGTCCGGCCCGACATCGACGGCATCCCTCTCGACGATGCGAAGGTCTACGAGATGCTGGGGCGTGGGGACGCCATGGGGGTGTTCCAGATGGAAGGCTCGGGGATGCGGGCGCTCATGCGGGCCCTCGCCCCGGATCGCTTCGAAGACCTGGTGGCTCTCATCTCGCTGTACCGCCCGGGGGTGCTCGGCGCCGGGACCCACAATCAGTTCGTCGACCGCAAACACGGGCGGGAACCGATCGAGTACCCCCATCCGGACCTCGAGCCGGTGCTCGCCGACACCTACGGGATCATCGTGTACCAGGAGCAAGTGATGCGCGCCGCCGAGGTGATGGCGGGGCTCACCATGGCCGAAGCCGACCTGCTGCGAAAGGCGATGGGCAAGAAGATCCCGTCGGTGATGGCGGAACAGCGGCAGAAGTTCGTCGAAGGATGCGTGCGCAAAGGGCACAGCGAGGGCTTCGGCACCGAGCTGTTCGACACCATCTCGCACTTCGCCGGCTACGGGTTCAACAAGTCCCACGCTGCCGGGTACGCGCTGGTCGCCTATCAGACCGCCTGGCTCAAGGCGCACTACCCGGCGGAGTACATGGCGGCGCTGCTCACCTCGTCGAAACGGGACAAGGACCGCACCGCGGTCTACCTAAACGAATGCCGCACCATGGGGATCCGTGTGCTCGTCCCGGACATCAACCGTTCCGAGTCAGACTTCGTGGCTCGCGACGGGACCATCCCGTTCGGGCTGTCGGCGATCCGCAACGTGGGAGAGGGGGTGGTCGAGCTGATCACCGCGGAGCGTCGCGCCAACGGGCCGTTCCAGTCGTTCAAGGACTTCGTCGAACGCATCGATCTCTCCGTGCTCAACAAGCGCACCATCGAGTCACTGGTCAAGGCGGGGGCATTCGATTCCCTCGGGCTAGCGCGCAAGGGACTGTTCGCCCGGTACGACGAGATCCTCGACGGAGTGATCACCCGCCGGCGAGCCGAAGACATGGGGCAGTACTCACTGTTCGGCAGCAACGAGCCGGCGGTGTCGAACGGTGACGTCGAGATCGAGCAGGTCGAGTGGGACAAGATGATCAAGCTCGGATTCGAGAAGGAGATGCTCGGTCTGTACGTGTCCGACCATCCACTGTTCGGGATCGAAGGGGCCTTGCGGGCCATGGCACCGGTCGCCATCGCGGCGCTGCCCGAGCAGGAGGATCGAGCCCTGGTCACCATCGCCGGGGTCGTCGGGTCGGTGAGTCGCCGGTACACCAAGGCGGGTGAGCCCATCCTGTGGGCGCAGGTGGAGGACCTGGCCGCCAGCGTCGAGGTGGTCTGCTTTCCGAAGGTGGTGCACGAGTTCGGTCCGCTCATCCGCGAGGACGCCATCCTCCTGGTACGGGGCTACATCGATCGGGGCATGGACGAAGTCAAGGTGATCGCTCAGCAGATCCGGGAACCGAATCTGGAGGTCGGCCAGGCGGTGCGTCTGCGGGTCCCGGCGCCGACGATGTCGGCGGAGCTGGTGGGGAGCCTGCGGGCGGTGCTGACCCAGCACCCGGGAAGCGTGCCGGTCTTCTTGCACCTCGCCGGCAGCGGGCAGGACACCGTGGTACGGCTCGGACAGGAGCTGCTGGTCGAGCCGAGGACCGCGCTCTACGCCCAACTCCGCGAGCTCCTGGGCACAGATGCGGTCATGGGATGAGTGCCTACCCTTGTAGGGACGAGTCGAGAGGATGAGGCGTGGCTGAGTTCGACGTCGAGGCATTCAAGGACCGGTTCCGTGATCGGGCCGAGGCCGTGCGAGACCGGGGGGTACCCCCCTTGGAAGGTGAGGCGCGTCGGAAGTTCTTGCTGGCCGCCCAGCAGGACTTCGTCGACTACTCGCTGGTAGCCGACTCGTCGATCGCCATAGAGGGTTCTGAGCTCGTCTTCAGGATTCCGCTCGCCGACGGGGACTGATCGGGGCCCCCACCTACAGCACCGGAGCGGCGAGCTTCGGCTGCCCGCTCCGTCTCCAACCGACCGAGTTCGACATCGGAAGCATCCACGAAGCTCATGGCATCGGCGATGGCGGTGTGACCGGCCTGATCTCTGATAAGGCGGTGCATCTCCAGGCAGACTCGGCGGTAGTCGGGATGCCCGCCCTGGGCGGTGCGGAGTTCGATGAGGTGGAACGCCTCCCGGGCATTGAGCTGCATGTAGAAACGGATCCTGAAGGCGAAGGGGACCGCGTACTGCGCCACCATCGGATCGAGGTCGGCGGCGAGGTCGCCGTACAGCTCGGCGGCCGCACCGATGGCGTCGTGCCACGCCGGCTCGGCGTCGATGTCGCCGATCGACGCCGGCGTGACGTACCCATGGGCGGTACCGAGCCGCTGCCAATCGAGGGAGAGGATCCGGTGGCGCTGGAGATCGCGGAAGATCCCGTAGTCGCAAAGGATGTCGAACCGGTAGTCACTGCGTTCCATGCCCCTCCCGGGCCGGTGCCGGCGGTTGGAGCGATCGCCGGCGTAGGTGAGCAGGATCCGACGCCTCTCGTCCGGGGGCATGGCCCGGACGACTTCCAGGAGCACATCGTCGGGGAGGTCCGTGTGGGGGTACAGCGCGGCGGCCACCACCTTGGTCTCGGCTTCCGGATCCCAGTCGACCAGGGTGACCTCCGGTCGTTCGGGGATGTCGTCCGGTAGGGCGGCGGCGACGGCGGCGGTGGCGTCGGCAGTGGCCCGCAGGTAGGCAGACCAGGTCTCGCCCCGATCGGGCAGGTCCACCCGCTTGAAGAAGGCCGGGGCGACGAGTCGCAGCTCGCGCAGCATGGCGTCGGCGTACGCTCGAGCTTCGGCAAGCGGATGGGCGCGCATGCGCAAGAGGACCGCTTCGTATGCCTGACCGTTGGCGTAGATGCCGACGTTGGAGCGGGTGGCGGCCGGCAGCAGGCCGCGCAGGTCGTCGCAGACCCGGGCCCGGATCGTCGACCGGTAGATGAAGTCGGAGTCGCCGTCGGCCTTGGGGAATCGCCTCCGGTAGTGCTTGGTGAGGCTCCCGGTGAGTGAGGCGTAGGTATCGAACAGGTGGTCGAGAACGCTTCGGTACCGGTCGGCCACCGGGTGGGCGGCCACCTCGGGTGGCACCAGGTAGCGATAGGAGTCCCCGAGCCGCTCGTCGTAGAACATGTAGCGGGTGCTCTGCTCGAGATAGGCGGCGAGGCGACCGCGCTCGAGGATCTTGGTGAGGAGGTTCGAGGCCTGTTCGCAGGCGAGGTGGATTCCCCCGAGCTGCGCTACCGAGTCGTCGCCGTACTGGGTGAAGACCCGGTGGTAGAGCTCGTCGGCGCGTGCCGTGCCGGTATGCCCTTCGGCGGCACCCACATCCGCCGTCGGGTCGTAGAACTCGTCGAGAAAGAGGCGGCGCAGGGATTTCGGCGACCGGCTGTACCGGGCGAAGAGGGCGCCCTTGACCACCTCGGGGAGCCCGACGAGGGCAAAGACCGGCTCGGTGGTGTTGGTGAAGTGACGCGCCAGGATCGCGGTTTCCTCGTCGGTGAAGTCCTCTCGGAAGGGCGAGAGGCCGGGCGGGGGGGCCTGGTCTGCGGCGGTCATCTGACACGAGTGTAATTCGGGTCAGGCGCCGGGCGCCGGGGTCGCCGGCTCAGTGGCACCTTCGCGGTACGCTCGCCGGTATGACGGCGCTTCGCTTCGGGATCGGTACGGTGATCACGCTGATGGTGCTGGTGGCCCTGCTGCCGCTGGTGGTCCTGCTCGACCTCGCCGGTGGCGGCACCGGCATGGGCCTATGCGAGGGCGGGCTGGCGAGTTGTCGCACCTCCTACTTCGACGGCCCGGAGCTCCTCGGGATCCTGGTCCTGGTCTTGCTGCTCCTCGGGGCCGTGTTGCGCACGCTCCTCAAGGTATGGGAGCTCGTCGAACCCCCGGTCGGCGAGCGACCCCGCAGGCGGAGCCCCCTTTAGGTCCGGGAGACGTGGTTGGCGGTAGCCTGGGGGGATGCCCGAAGACCGCCGAATGAGTTTCACGGAGCGTCGGCGCTACGACGTGCGCAATCGGGAGTTCGTCACCGAAGAGCCGCTGCGCGAGCGCTTCCCCACCTACCTGAAGGTGTTCGCCCTCGGCCTGGCCTTCGTGCTGGCCGTCGCCGGGATCGTGATGATCTTCGGTACGGCTGGCTTCGACCGGGCCTTCGGGTACTCGGCGATCTTCTTCGGGACGCTCCTGCTCCTGCTCGGCGGTGCCCGTGGTGGTGGCTACTCCAATCTCGGGGTCGGCGCCGTCGAGGCGCTGGTCGGCGGTCGCAATCGGGTCGACGAGGACCTGCAGACCGACGCTGGCGCCCGCAGGGGTATGCCGACCGGGCAGCGCGACCCGATGGCGCGGCTGCGCCGGGGGCTTCGTCCGCCACCCAACCCGGCGGCGTTCTGGCAGTCGATCGCCGGGTTCGTGTACATCGCCCTTGGCGTTCCGTTCACGCTCTGACCTGTCAGGTGTCGGTCGGTTCGTCGTCGGCGACTCGCGGCGATGCCGGTTGGGCATCTTCCTGGAACCCGTCGGACCGATCCTCGATGGGCCACGGCTCGTCATAGTCGTCGGGAGCGGTGTCCCCGGACCTGAGGGATGGCACCTCTAATTCGAGGGAGTCGAACAGCGGCTCGCCGAACGGGTTCTCGTCGAGCCACGACATCTCCCTGGTTGGCTCGTCGGGATCGATGTGGTGGCGCTCGATCTCCTCGGGAGGCTGGGGCTGTTCCCCGGACGGCGGAGCGCTTTGGGCAACCCTGGGGGTTGGAGGGAGGTGTTCGGTGGGGTGTCGCCAGCCGAGGCCCACCCCGACCGCGGCAGCGGAGACTCCGGCGAGAACCAGCCACGGTCCGAAGCCGATCGATCCGCCCAGGGCACGGGCCAGGGTGACCGCCTCCAGGACCTTGATCAGCGCATAGGGAATTGCCAGGAGCAGAAGGGCGCTACCGATGAGTCGGTGTGCCGGGGAGAGCGGCCGGCTGCGGTCGGGGAGAACCGTGAGGACCACGAGCGGGGCGAGTAACCCGAGCAGGACCACGCCATCGCGCAGGCTCCAGGGTCGAGCGCCGGCCCCTGACGACACGAACGACAGGCTCAGCCCGGCGAGGGCCACGAGGACTCCAGCGTCGATGACGATCCGGTGTGGGTGGACGGCCAGCGGCAGGGTCCCGTCTCTTGGAGTGTCAGCGGCGGACAACGAGGACTCCGGGGGCGCGGGGGTGCGGGAGGTTAGTCGGTGGTGAGTACAAGACCGGATCCCTCTCCGGCGACCGTCAGGCGTAGTACCGGGGTGAGGTCGGTGACGATCACCAGCGACTCGACCCGCCACCCCCTGCTCTCCAGCCGATCCCTGCCTTCCATGTAGCCCTTCTCGATGGCGAATCCGAAGCCGACGACCGAGCCGCCCGCTTCCTCCACGATCTCTCCGAGAGCTTCGGCGGTGCGGCCGCGTGACAGGAAGTCGTCGACGATGAGCACCGACGCTCCCGATGGCAGTACCCGGTGTGCCACCTCGACGCGGTAGTCGGCCCGCTTGGTGGGCGACGCGACCTCACGGGCGTACGCCGGGCGTTCTGAGGCGTATCGGGGGTACTTCTTGGCGTAGACACAGGCCACGCCAAGATGATCGGCGGCGGCTACGGCCGGGGCAATGCCGCTGGCTTCCGCGGTCAGCACCAGGTCGGGGCGGCTCTCGCGAAACTGCTCTGAGATGGCCCTCCCGATCGCCCGGATCAGGCCCGGCTCGACCCGGTGGTTGAGGAAGTCGTCGACCTTGATCAGCAATCCCTCGACTCGCCCGCGTTCCACGATCGCATCGGCGAGCATGCGGGAGCCGGATGGTGAGGTGTCAGCCATACGCGCAGCGTACCGGGACGGGCCGGTCGGTAGCATCGGCAGTCGATGCCCGACGCGCCGGATCAGCCGACCCCGCAGGCTCGCCGCCGAGCGGCGCGCATCCTCGCCCGTCTCACCGAGCGCTATCCGGCCGCGGAGACCGCACTGCGCTACGACGATGCCTGGCAGCTGCTCGTGGCGACGGTGCTCAGCGCTCAGACCACCGACGAGATGGTCAACCGGGTGACGCCGCCTCTGTTCGCCCGTTGGCCGACACCCGAGGATCTCGCCAACGCAGACCCCGAGGAGGTGGAGGCCGTGGTGCGTTCCACCGGCTTCTTCCGGCAGAAGACCCGATCGATCATCAGCCTCAGTAGGGACCTGGTCGTGCGGTTCGGGGGGGTCGTGCCCGACGACCTGGACCGCTTGGTGGAATTGCGCGGCGCCGGACGCAAGACGGCGAGTGTGGTGCTGGCAGAGGCCTTCGGTGCCCCGGCCATCGCGGTGGACACCCATGTGAAACGGGTGGCGGGGCGCCTCGATCTGACCCGGCACCGGGATCCGACGAAGATCGAAGGAGATCTCAAGGCCCTGTTCCCCAGGCGCCTATGGGCAGGCGTGTCGATGCGCTTCATTCAGTTCGGCCGCGATGTCTGTGACGCCCGGCGCCCCCGGTGCTGGGAGTGTCCGCTGGCCCGCACCTGCCGCTGGCCGGACAAGGCGACGCGGCCGTCGTGAGACTCGGCCGCTCGCCTCACGATGGGGCAATCGCCGCCCTAGCCATCCCGGCGCTCGGTTCGCTGATCGCCGACCCCCTGCTCAGCCTGGTGGACACGGCGTTCGTGGGCCGTCTCGGCACCGACGCCCTGGCCGCGCTCGGCGTGTCCGCTGCCGTGTTCGGCGTGGCCTTCTTCGTGTTCAATTTCCTCGAGTACGGCACGACGTCGGAGGTGGCCAAGGCGGTGGGGCGGGGGGACGGTGCGGCCGCGGGGAGGGCGGTGACCACCGCCCTCGGCCTGGCTGTCGTCTGCGGCGCGGCGGTGTCCCTGGGACTGATCGTGTCGGCCGAGAGCCTGGTGCGTCTCTTCGGTGGAACGCCCGCGGTGGTGGCTCTGGGGGCGACGTATGTGGGCATCCGTGCGCTGGCAGCTCCTGCGGTGCTCTTCGTGCGGGCTGCCAACGGAGCCCTTCGTGGCTTCCAGGACACGACCACGCCGATGGTCGTGGCCATCGCCATCAACGCACTCAACCTGGCGCTGGACCCGATCCTCATATTCGGATTCGGCATGGGGATCGCCGGAGCCGCCTGGGCGACGGTCGCTGCTCAGTGGTGTGCCGCCGTCGCTTTCCTAATCATCTTCCGACGCAGGATGGCTCGGTACGGGATCGTCGGGGTCCGGCCGGTCGCCGGCGAAGTGCGACGGTTCCTGCGGGTGGGGAGGGATCTGGTGATACGGACGGCGTCATTGCTGGCCACCTTCACGCTCGCCACCGCCGTGGCGACCCGGGTGTCCAGCCTCGCTGTCGCCGCCCACCAGGTGATGTCGCAGCTGTTCCTTCTCATGGCCCTCGCCCTCGACGCCCTCGCCATCGCCGCCCAGGCGCTGGTCGGGCTCTACGTGGGTGCCGCTCGGAACGAGGAGGCCAGAGCCGTCGCCGACCGCCTCCTGGTCCTGGGCCTCGGGGTGGGAGTGATGTTGTCCGGCGTCCTCGCCGCGGTCGGATGGGTCCTGCCGGGCTGGTTCAGCAGCGATCCCGACGTGCACGCCGCCATCGGTTCGGCGTATTGGATCCTCGTCGCCCTCCAACCGTTGGCCGCCGTGGTGTTCGTTTGGGACGGCGTCTTCATCGGCCTGGGTGACTTCCGGTTCCTCGCCCGGGCGATGGTGCTCTCAGCGCTGGTCGCCGGAGGCTCACTCCTGTTGGTGGTGCCCCTCGGGTTGGGGCTGCCCGGCGTGTGGTGGGGTCTGGTGCTCTTCCTCGCCGTTCGGGCGGTCACACTGGGATGGCGCCGGTGGGCGGATCGTTCCCCTCTGCGTGTTCATGGATCGTGAGCCCCTTGGTCTCGGGGAGCCCGACGAGAGCGGTGGTGGCAAGGGCAAGGGCAACACCGAGGGCGCCGATGGTCACCGACAGGCCCCAGGCGTCCACGGCGAATCGCCCGGCGGCGAATCCGATCAGACCGCCGGCGATGGCCGCGTTGACCAGCCACGCCGCCGCCGTGGACCTGATCTCGGTGGGGAAGAGCTCGGACCGGTGTGAGGCGAAGGCGGGAGCGAAGGCGGACCCTCCGAGAGTGGCGAGAAACATGGCGACGCCCAGGAGCCACCCCTCCACGGAGTAGAAGGCGACGCCGCCGACCACCCCCACGCCGATGGCAATCGCTTGTGTCGGGCGTCGTCCGGCGGTGTCGGCAAGTCGACCGCCGATGAGGAGGCCGAGGATCACCCCGGGCGTGCTGCTGAGAACCAGCATGAGCGATGCGGCTCCGGTCGACCAGGCGAGACCGTTCTCCAGGCGGATGAGGGCCAGGTTGGCCACCGGGCTGCTGAAGGCCGACAGGGCGAACGAGAGCGCTGCCATCCTCCAGAACCGGCCGGCGTGCGTCGGGCCGAGGACGGCGGTGAGGCGCTGACGGCGGGGAGGCGGCGTGAAGGCACGGGATTCGCGGAGGCTGCGGGTGAGGAAGGGGAGTACGAGGATCGGCGCCGAACTGAGCAGGAAGAGGAGCCGCCACGCGGTCGGATCGGCATCGGCGAGTGGTCTCAGCAGGAGTCCGAGCCCGGTGCCCATGGAGCCGAGGAGTGAGTAGAGGGCGATGGCGTAGCCGCGGATCGCCGGGGCCACCTCCTCGGCGAGTACGACGATGGCGAGGGCGCCGATGGCGATGGTCCCGATGCGGGCCACCGACTGGAGGGCGACGAAGGAGGCGAAGGAGGCGGTGAGGCCGGTCGCCAGGTTGCCGGCCGTGAGGATCAGCAGGGCGATGAGCAGCGGTCGGCGACGGCCGCGGTGATCACTCCACCATGACAGGACGATGGCCACCAGGGCCACGGCTCGCACGACGGCCATCAGGTCGAAGACGCGGGCATCGCTCAGGGCGAACTCGGTCTGGACGAAGGGCAACGCGTGGGTGATGGCCGAACCCGCCCATCCCTGGGTGATCCCGACGATGCCAAACAGGGCGAGGATCCGCCACTCCCGTCTGGTCACCGGTTGCGGGGGGCGGAGGGTCAGCGAGATCCCCACTCAGGCGATCTCGCTGCCGGGGGGCACCGGCCGATCGGGTCTCAGGACGACGACGCCGTCCTCGGTGACCGCGCCGAGGACGAGGACGTCCGACCGAAAGCCACCGACCCGGATCGGCTCGAAGCCGGTGACCGCGACCACCTGGGTTCCGACCAACTCCTCGGGGCGATAGAGGTCGGCGATCTTCGCCGACGACTGGAGGGTGCCCAGGTCGCCGAAATCGATCCACAGTCTGTAGGCGGTATCGCGGGCACCGTCGTTGATCTCGGCGCGCAGGACGGTGCCGGCGCGAACCGCGAGTCCATGCCAGTCGGTGATGGTCGGCACCGGGCGAGGTTACCGGGAGCGCACCAAACCGGATACCGTGCTGGCCATGGAGATCGCCGGCGTCAGCATCCTCGCCGCTTTCGTGTTCGGGGTTCTGTCGTTTCTGTCCCCGTGTGTGCTGCCGTTGCTCCCGGGCTATCTGGCGATGATGTCGGGGTACTCGGTGACCGAGGTGGCCGATGGCTCGGTGTCGACCCGCCGGATGCTGCGGGTCACGCTCCTCTTCGTCCTCGGCTTCACCGTGGTGTTCGTGGCTCTCGGGGCCACCGCCACCGCCGTCGGGTCGTCCCTGCTGCGCAACGCGATCGACATCGGCCGGATCGCCGGATGGTTCGTGCTGGCGATGGGGTTGTTCCTGGTGGTCACCGGGATCTGGGCGCCCGGTTTCATGATGGGTCTCATGCGGGAGCGGCGTGCCGACGTGTGGCCGTCCCGTCTCGGAGTGTGGGCACCCCCGGTCATGGGTGCTGCGTTCGGCTTCGCCTGGACGCCGTGTATCGGCCCGACCCTGGGAGCCATCCTGACGGTGGCCGGCACTCAGAGCACCGTCGCTGCCGGGATGGTCCTGCTGTTCGCGTACAGCCTCGGTCTCGGGGTGCCCTTCGTCCTCGCCGGGGTCGGGATCGGGCGGCTCTATGGTGCCTTCGAGTGGCTGCGACGGCGCGCCCGGGTGATATCGGTGGTGTCGGGTGCCCTGCTCATGGCGTTCGGGGTGCTGATGATCACCGGTGGCCTGTTCCGGGTCAGCTCCTGGTTCCAGCGGTGGCTCCCCGATATGTTCTGGAACGTGTAGAGCGAGGAGCCAGGGGCGAGGGGCGAGGGGCCAAGAGGCGAAAGCCAGCCGGTCGAGGGTCTGGGACTCGGGGCATGCGGGGTAGCCTCTGACCGTGCGCTTCACGCCAGATCGCGACGACTTCATCACCATGGCTGCCGACCACTCGATGGTGCCGGTTCGTCTCGAGCTGATCGCCGACCGGTGGACCCCGGTGGCGCTGTTCGAACGGCTCGCCGGTGATGGACCCGCCTTCCTCCTCGAGTCGGTGGAGGGCGGCGAGCGCTGGGGTCGCTGGTCGTTCGTGGGTTGGGATCCGCTGTTCGTCGTGGAGGCCGAGGCTGACGGCGCGGTGATCTCGGAAGCGGGGACCGACCTGTCGGGTCTCGACCCGCTGCAGGCTCTGGAGACGGTGGTTGGTGCCCATCGAACACCTGATGCCCCCGGGCTGCCGCCCCTGCACAGCGGGCTGGTCGGCTATCTCGGCTACGACGCGGTGCGGTACATCGAGCATCTCCCCGATCGTCCACCCGACGACCGAGACCTGCCGCTCATGTCGTGGCAGGCGGTCGGATCGCTCGCCGCCTTCGACCATCTCCGCCAGCGGGTCACGCTGCTGCGCAACGTGATCGTGACCGGCGCCGATCCGGGCACTGGGTACGACGACGCCGTAGCTCGTCTCAGCGAGGCCGTGGCGGCGCTGGAGGCGCCCGGTCCGGTCGGCCGCCGTCGGCGGCTTCGATGGCGCCGGACCGATCGACGCCTCACCCACCCTGGGACGCGAGGAGTTCATGTCGATCGTGCGCTCGCTGAAGGAGCACATCGCCGCCGGGGACGCCTTCCAGGTGGTGCCCTCGGTGCGGTTCGACGTCGAAGACGTCGGCGACCCGTTTGCCGTGTACCGGGCACTCCGCCTCTCCAACCCGTCGCCCTACATGTTCTTCTTGAGAACCGCCTCGGTGACGATCGTCGGGTCGTCCCCGGAACTGATGGTGCGGGTGCGCGACGGGAAGGTGAGCAGCAGGCCCATCGCCGGTACGCGACCCCGAGGTGGCAACGAGGCCGAGGACGCCGCTCTCGAAGCGGAGCTGTGTGCCGACGAGAAGGAACGCGCCGAGCACGTGATGCTCGTGGACCTGGCCCGCAACGATGTCGGGCGGGTGGCCCGGTACGGGACGGTGTCGGTCGACGAGTTGATGGTGGTCGAGCGGTACTCCCATGTGATGCACATCGTCTCGGCCGTCTCCGGCGATCTGCGCGACGGGGTGACCGCGGTCGACGTCGTGCGCGCCACGTTCCCTCACGGGACCGTCACCGGGGCCCCAAAGGTGCGGGCCATGCAGTTGATCGATGAGATGGAGCCGACGGCCCGGGGACCGTACGCCGGCGCCGTTGGTTACCTGGACTTTTCCGGCAACCTCGACACCGCCATCGCCCTGCGCACCCTGATCACCCGGGACGGCGCCGGATGGGTGCAGGCGGGGGCGGGTGTGGTCGCCGACAGCGACCCTGCCGCTGAGTACGAGGAGTGCCGCGCCAAGGCGGCGGCGGTACTGGCGGCCATCGCGGCAGCACGCCATGTCTGAGTCGGTGTCGCCGCCGTCCTACGGGGACGTGACTGCGGAGTATGGAGCCCTGGTCGACGGGTGTGCCGCCATCGAGGGTTCCCGTCACCTGGTGTGGGTGAGGGGTTCGGATGCGGTGGCGTTTCTCGACGGTCAGATCAGCCAGGACGTCGCCGGGATGGAGCCCGGTACGGTCGCCCGGTCGTTCCTGCTCGAGCCCCGCGGAAAGATCGTCGCCCTCCTGTGGGTGCTGCGGGGTGAATCCGAAGTGGGCCTGGTCATCGACGCCGGACGAACCCGGGAAGTCGTCGATGCCCTCGAGCGGTTCAGATTCCGGGTGGACGCCACCCTGGAGGAGGCGCTGCCGTTGGTGGAACTGTGGGGCCCGGAGACGGATGCCGCTCTCGACCGACTCGGACTGGGCGGTGTGGCGGGGTGGAGCCGCGTCGACGATGGCATCGTGGCCCGACTCCCGTCCCGGTCGCCCGTCGTGACCCTGACCGGGGTCGAGGCCGCCAGGCTCGACTCTGCTGGAGTGGTCCGGGTCGGGACCATCGCCGCCACCACCGTGCGGATCGAGTCGGGGGAGCCGGTCTCAGGGGTCGACATCGACGAGACGACGATTCCTCAGGAGACCGGCCTGGTCGATGAGGCGGTGTCGTTCACCAAGGGCTGCTTCCTGGGACAGGAGCTCGTCGCTCGCATCGACTCGCGGGGTCGGGTGAATCGCCATCTTCGTGGCGTCGTGATGACCGAGAATCTGATCCCACCGGTGGGGGCCATCGTCGGGCACGAGGGGGTCGACGTGGGTCGCCTCACCTCGGTGGGCGAGTCACTGCGCGTCGGCGCGCCCATCGCCTTGGCCCTGGTGCGACGCGAGGTCGAGCCCGAAGCGACGGTGCGGGTGAGCTGGGACGGTGGCTCGGCTGGAGCCGTGGTGCGTAGCCTGCCCCTGGCGTGATCGCGGGTCGTTGCACGCGGTAGGTACCGTGGGCCGACGATGACGGCTGCCGACACCGATATCACCCCGCAGGCAGTGCTCCGGCGACTCGTCGACGGCTCGCGGGAACGAGCCGAGTCGTTGCGGCCTCATCTGGATCGGCTCGTCGGCCACTGCGCCACGATGGCGCCGGTGCGGAGCCTCGGAGCCGCTCTGCGACAGCCCGGCATGAGCATCATCGCCGAGATCAAGCGGCGCTCGCCGTCCGTCGGACCGATCGCCCCCGACGTCGATGCCATCGCCCTCGCCCATGCCTACCAGGCCGGTGGGGCGGCAGCGGTGTCGGTGCTCACCGAGCCGATCGGCTTCGGTGCCTGGCCGGCTGATCTACCCGCGGTGGCGCGTCACGCCGACCTACCCACGCTGCGCAAGGACTTCGTGGTCGAGGCCGTCCAGGTCTGGGAGACACGGGCAATGGGGGCGGACGCCGTGCTGCTGATCGTCGCCATCCTCGGCGATGGTGCCCTGGCGCGCCTGCTCGCCGAGGCCCGCGCCGCCGGGTTGGAGGCCCTCGTCGAAGCGCACACCGGGGCCGAGGTCGCCGCCGCGGTCGACGCCGGGGCCGACATCGTGGGTGTCAACAACCGCGATCTCGGCACCTTTGCCGTCGATCTGGCCACTGCCGAGCGGCTGCGGGCTGCGATACCAGACGGCGTGGTCACGGTGGCCGAGAGCGGGGTGTCGTCGCCGGCGGCCGCCGCCCGCATGACCGACGCCGGATATGACGCCATCCTGGTCGGGGAGGCGGCGTCGCGGGCTGCCGATCCCACCGGCTTCATCGCCTCACTACGGACCGCTCGATGACCTGGGTTAAGCTCTGCGGGCTCACCAATCGCCCCGACGTCGACGTCTCGGTGGAGGCGGGGGCCGACGCCGTCGGCGTTGTCGTCGAGGCTGATTCGCCACGGTCGGTCGACCTGCGAGTGGCGGCGGAGCTGATCGCCGGACTCGAGGTGTCGACGGTGATGGTGACGGTCGACGAGCCCGCGGACCGACTGGTGGCGATCGCCAGCGAAGCGGGATTCACCGGCATCCAGCCACACGGCCGCCACGCCAGTGAGGCGGCGAAGGCCGGTATCGCGGCCGGCCTCCTCGTCTTGTTCCCGGTCGCGGTCGGCGCGGAGCCGCCGGATCTCTCTGCGGTGCCCGACGGAGCCGTGCCGCTGCTCGACACGGCCGAGCCGAAGCGCCATGGGGGCACGGGCCGGTCCTTCGACTGGGCGCTGGCCACTGACCCGGGTCGGCGCATCGTGCTGGCCGGGGGACTGACTCCGACGACGGTGGCCGGGGCGGTGGCCGCTGTCCACCCCTGGGGGGTCGACGTGGCTAGCGGGGTGGAGCGGTCGCCCGGCGTCAAGGATCACGATGCGGTCAGGTCGTTCGTGCGGGAGGCGAAGCGGTGACCGTCATGAGCCGCCCCGACGATCGCGGACGATTCGGTGCCTATGGCGGCCGATTCGCCCCAGAAACCCTCATCCCGGCGTTGGAGGCGTTGGAGGAGGAGTTCGAGGCGGCGATGACGGATCCCGGGTTCCTGGGAGAGCTGTCCGATCTGCTCCGCGACTTCGTGGGAAGACCGACCCCACTGTACCAGGCGAGCCGTCTGTCGGAGACGTTGGGTGTTCAGGTGCTGCTCAAGCGGGAGGACCTCGCCCATACCGGCGCCCACAAGATCAACAACACCGTCGGCCAGGGCCTGCTCGCCCGCCGGATGGGGAAGCCCCGGGTCATCGCCGAGACCGGGGCGGGCCAGCACGGGGTGGCGACGGCGACGGCCTGCGCCCTGTTCGGCCTCGAGTGCGAGGTCTTCATGGGCGCGGTCGACATCGAACGCCAGGCGATCAACGTCGACCGCATGCGGATGTTGGGAGCCACGGTGAAACCGGTGACCGCCGGTGCCGGAACCCTGAAGGACGCGGTGAGCGCCGCCCTCCGCGATTGGGTGGCCACGGTCGAGACCACCCACTACATCATCGGGTCGGTAGTCGGTCCGCATCCTTTCCCGACCATCGTCAGGGAGTTCCAACGGGTGATCGGCGAGGAGACGTTGACCCAACTGGGGGATCGTCGCCCCGACGTGGTCGTGGCTTGCGTGGGTGGCGGGTCGAACTCGATGGGCATGTTCCATCCCTTCGCCGACCGCGAGGTGGACCTGGTGGGTGTCGAGGCCGGGGGAGACGGGCTGAGCAGCGGGCGCCATGGGGCGACGCTCTCCGCCGGCAGTCCCGGGGTCCTTCATGGCGCGATGACCTACATGCTCCAGGACGACGAGGGCCAGGTGCTCGAGGCCCACTCGATCTCGGCGGGCCTCGACTATCCCGGGGTCGGTCCGGAGCACGCCTACTTCAAGGATGCCGGCATCGCCCGGTACGAGTCGGTTACCGATGACGAGGCGGTCGAGGCCATGACCCTGCTCTCGGCTCTCGAGGGCATCGTGCCCGCCCTCGAGTCGGCCCACGCCATCGCCTGGATCGCGCGGGAGCGAATCGCGCTGGCGGGCAAGACGGTGGTCGTGTGTCTCAGCGGCCGCGGGGACAAGGATCTCGACCTCGTGCGGAATCGATGACTCTGGCGGCGGCGCTGCGCGCCGCCAGGTCGGAGGGGCGGACCCTGCTCCTCCCGTACCTCATGGCGGGTGTGCCGACCCGGGAGGCGACGGTCGATCTCTTCATGGCGATGACCGAGGCAGGTGCCGACGGGTTCGAGGTCGGGATCCCGTACGCCGATCCGCTCATGGACGGCCCGGTCATCGAGGCGGCAGGACGGTTGGCCCTCTCCTCGGGGACCACATTCGGCCGGGGGATGGAGTTGGCTGCACAGGTCGCCGACCGCACCGGGCTGCCGTGTGTGGTGATGACCTATGTGAACCCCATCCTGCGGCGGGGATACGAGCGCTTCTGTGCCGAGGTGGCCGCGGCGGGCCTCGACGGCATGATTGCCGCCGACCTCCCGGTGGACGAGGGTGAGCCACTGGCGATGGTCGCTAAGGAAGCCGGTGTCTCGCTCATACCGCTGGTGGCGCCGACGACGTCTCTCGAGCGGATCGGCCGCGCCGCCGCCATGGATCCGCCGTTCATCTACGCGGTGGCCGAGTTGGGAGTCACCGGCGAGCGCGCCGGGCCGAGCGAGGGTGCCTCCAGGCTGGTCGCTCGGATCCGCCAGGTGACCGACCTCCCGGTGGGGATGGGTGTGGGCATCTCGACCCCGGAACAGGCCCGGGACGCCGCCATGGTGGCCGACGCCGTGATTGTCGGGACGGCCGTGGTGCGCCGGGTCATGGAGGCCGGATCCAGCCGGGAGGCAACCCGGGCACTCACCGACCTGGTTGCTTCCCTGCGCGCCGCCATCGACTGATCGCAGTGGCGGGTGGCGGCGCGCCTAGCCTGACCGCCATGACCGACTTCTTGCGGGTTGCGGGCGCCCAGATCGACGTCAGCGTCGGAGATCTCGACGGCAATGGTGACCGCATCGTCGAGGCGATCGGATGGGCCGAGGAGATCGGCGCCGACGTCATTCTGTTTCCCGAGCTCGCGGTCACTGGCTATCCGCCGGAGGATCTGTTGCTCCGAGAGGCGTTCCTGACCGCCAGCATCGAGACGCTGCATCGAATCGCCGCCGCTACCGGCAACACGACGGCGGTGGTCGGGTTCGTGGACCGCGGCTACTCGTCGGCGCGCCACGACGCCGGCCCGCCCCGACTCCACAATGCAGCCGCGCTCCTCCAGGGCGGGCGGCTGCGCGGCGTGTATCACAAGCGCCTCCTCCCCAACTACGGGGTGTTCGACGAGGACCGCTACTTCGTGGCGGGTCGGTCCCCGGGGGCTCTCTGGGAGATCAACGGGGTCGTGGCCGGGGTGTCGATCTGCGAGGACATCTGGGTCGCCGATGGCCCCCACGCAGCGCAGGCGGACGCCGGAGCCGACATCCTGCTCAACATCAACGGTTCGCCGTTCCACCGGGGAAAGGGAGGGGAGCGGGCTGCGATGCTCGCCGAGCGAGCTCGAGCGACCGGTCTGCCGCTCGTCTACCTCAACATGATCGGGAGCCAGGACGAGCTGGTGTTCGATGGACAGAGCATGGTCTTCGACGCCGCGGGCTCGCTGCTGTACCGGGGGCCGCAGTTCGCCGAGGACCTCTTCTGGGTGGACGTGCCGCTCTCGGAGTCGGGGCGAGCCGGTGTGGAGGCGACGGTGGTGAGCAACGGGGATCTGCTTGAGGATGAGCCGGAACCGCCGCCGGCCAGCCATCCGCCGTTGGACGATCTCGCCGAAGTGTACGCAGCCCTCACTCACGGGCTCGAGGGCTATGTGCGCAAGAACGGGTTCAACGGCGTCGTCATCGGTCTCTCCGGGGGGATCGACTCGTCCCTCACGGCAGCCGTCGCAGCCGACGCGCTGGGCGCCGATGGTGTGTGGGGGGTGGCGATGCCGTCGCGCCACAGCAGCGGAGGTTCCATCACCGATGCCCGGGCGCTCGCCGAGAACCTGGGGATCCGCTTCGACGTCGTGTCGATCGAGCCACCGTACACCGGATTCCTGGAGACCCTCGAGCCGCTCTTCGCCGGTCGTGAGCCCGGCGTCGCCCACGAGAACCTCCAGGCCCGCATCCGGGGGGCGATCCTCATGGCGCTGTCCAACGAGTTCGGCGGGATGCTGCTCACCACCGGTAACAAGTCGGAGATGTCCGTGGGCTACGCCACGCTCTACGGCGACATGGCGGGGGGCTTCTCGGTGCTCAAGGACGTCTACAAGACCCTGGTGTGGGATCTGGCCCGCTGGCGGAATCGCGACGGGGAGGTCATCCCCCAGGCCAGCATCGACAAGCCGCCGTCGGCCGAGCTGCGTGACGACCAGTTGGACACCGACAGCCTGCCTCCCTACGCCGAGCTGGATCCGATCCTCGAGCAGTACATCGAGGGGGACGCGTCGGTGCGCAGCATCGTCGCCGACGGGTTCGACGCCGGTCTCGTCGCCCGCATCGCACGCATGGTCGACGCCAACGAGTACAAGCGTCGCCAGGCGGCACCGGGCGTCCGGATCACCACGAAGGGCCTGGGCCGAGATCGGCGCCTGCCGATCACCAACCACTTCCGAGGCTGATCAGTCGAGACGCGACAACAGCGTCGCCCGCTTCTCCTGGAGGCGTGCGAGCTGCCGCTCGAGCCGGTCGGTCACGGCTTGGAATCGAGCCACATCGGCGCCGGTTATGCGAGCGTCCTCGCGTTCGATCGGTCCACCGACGGCGGCGTCACGCCGAGCATCGTCGTCCAGGTGTCGATGGATGATCAACTCCTCTTTGGTGAGGCGGAGCTGCTCGTCGAGGGCGACGGTCTGGTCGGCGATGGCGAGAAGCCGTCGTTCGATGCGCTTCACGGAGGCATGGTACGCCGGGCGTATCATGGCGAGGCCTCGCCGGGGTGGTGGAACGGCAGACACGATGGACTCAAAATCCATTGTCCGAAAGGACGTGCGGGTTCGACTCCCGCTCCCGGCACGGGCGTTCGGGCCTGCGGCCCGAACGCAGCTACCAGTGACCGGCTGCCAGCTACCAGCCAGAGAAGGGCCGACTCCGTTCTGGCTGGTAGCTGGCAGCCGGTAGCCTCCCTCTGTGCCCACCCTCGCTCTCCTCGACGGTCACTCACTGGCCTACCGCGCCTTCTACGCGCTGCCCAGCGACCTGGCCACGGCATCCGGGCAGGTCACCAACGCGGTGTACGGGTTCACCTCGATGCTCATCAAGTTGCTCGGTGACGAGCGGCCCGACGCACTGGCCGTTGCCTGGGACACGCCGAAGGCGACCTTTCGCAGCGAGCGGTTCCCGGACTACAAGGCACAGCGCGAGGCGGCCCCGGACCTCTTCAGGTCTCAGCTGCCGCTGATCCGGGAGGTCGCCGAGGTCTTGCGCATCCCGCAGTTTGAGGCTCCCGGATGGGAGGCCGACGACATCATCGCCACGCTGGCCCGTCGCGCCGACGAGGCGGGATGGCAGGTGCTCGTGGTCACCGGCGACCGGGACGCCTTTCAGTTGATCGGCGGCGGGATTCGGGTCTACTACACGCGCCGGGGGATCACCGACACGATCACCGCCGACGCCTCCTACGTTCAGGATCGGTACGGGGTCACTCCGGCGCAGTACGTCGACTATGCCGCCCTGCGCGGCGACTCCTCCGACAACCTTCCCGGGGTGCCGGGAGTGGGGGAGAAGACGGCCTCGCGGCTCATCTCCTCCTACGGCTCGCTGGAGGGCATCTACGAGCATCTCGACGAGCAGACGCCGAAGCTACGCGAGAACCTCGAGGCAAACCGTGATCAGGCGTTCCTCAACCGTGAACTGACCCGACTGGTGGAGGATGTCGAGATCGATGCCGTACCGGATGATCTGGCCGTGCGGGAGTGGGATCCCACCGAGGTGCGGACGGTGTTCGATGGGCTCGCCTTTCGATCACTCTGGGATCGGCTGCGTGAGCTCGGTGGCGGCGAACCGATGGAGAGCGCCGAGCTGCTCGAGGTCGAGGTGGCGACGGTCGACGGCAACGCCTTGCCTGCGGGCGATCGGCTGGCTCTCGAAGGAGTGTGGGACGGGGCCGACCTGATCGGCTTCGCCGTCGCCGGCGACGATGGATCGGGTTGGTTCGTCCCGTTCGACCGCGCCATCGGCCTGACCGATCGCCTGTCTGATCCGGCTATCGGCAAGGCGATGCATGACGCCAAGCCGGTGATCCGCGCCTTGCTCGACGCAGGACTGGACCTGCAGGGCCTCACCTTCGACACGGCCCTGGCCGCCTACCTCATCGACCCGGCGCGTGGCACCCAGAGCCTGTCCGAGCTGGCAGGGCGACATCTCTCGGTCGACATCGAGACAGAGAGGGCGGGGACCGCCGCTGCCCAGGGAGCCCTCGACTTCGACGCTTCCGGACCCGACGTCGAGGGCGCGGTGCGTCGAGCAACCGCGGTGGCACGGCTCGTCGAACCGCTGGGCGAGCAAGTGGAGGCCCGGGGCGGTCGGGATCTGTACAACCTGGTGGAGCTCCCGCTGGTCCGCGTGCTGGCACGAATGGAGCAGGCGGGCATCCTCATCGACCGCGACTACCTGGAAACGCTCGGCACCGGTCTTCGGGATCGGCTCGCCACCCTCGAGGCCGACATCTACGAGAGTGCCGGTGAGCCGTTCAACATCAACTCCACGCTCCAGCTGCGCGAGGTGCTATTCGACCGCCTCGGCCTGACCGTGACCAAGAAGACGCCGAAGGGCCTGCCGTCGACCGACGCCTCCGTGCTCCAGAAACTCGTCGATGAGCACCCGGTGGTCGAGCACCTGCTGCGGTTCCGGGAGCTGGAGAAGCTGCGGTCGACCTATGTCGACGGCCTGTTGCCGCTGCTCGAGGACGACGGACGGATCCGCTGCGTCTTCAACCAGACCGGCGCCGCCACCGGGCGCATCTCCTCGGAGCGACCGAACATGCAGAACATCCCGGTCAGGTCGGAGGAGGGCCGCACCATCCGTCGGGCCTTCGTGGCACCACCGGGATCGGTGTTCGTCGTGGCCGACTACAGCCAGATCGAGCTGCGGATACTGGCCCACATGAGCGAGGACGCCGGTCTGGTCGGCGCCTTCGTGGAGGGGCAGGACATCCACACCGCCACCGCGGCGCGGGTGTTCGCTGTGGATCCGGGGGCGGTGAGCCCGGACCAGCGTCGGTTCGCCAAGGTGATCAACTTCGGACTGCTGTACGGCATGGAGGCGTACGGTCTCGCCCAGCGTCTTGAGATCGGCAACGACGAGGCGAAGGCTCACATAGAGGCGTACTTCTCGCAGTTCCCGGGGGTCAAGGACTTCATGGGTGGCATCGTCGCCGAGGCGCGCAACACCGGGTACACCGAGACCATCCTGGGCCGGCGGCGCTACCTGCCTGAACTGACGTCGGACAACTTCCGGGAGCGTCAGGCGGGGGAGCGGATGGCCCTCAACGCCCCGATCCAGGGATCCGCGGCAGACATCATCAAAAAGGCGATGGTGGATCTGGATGCCGAGATCGAGCGTGACCGCCTGCCGGCGGCGATGCTCCTGCAGGTGCACGACGAGTTGGTCCTCGAGGTGGAGGCGAGTGCAACGGACAGTCTCCTCGAGCGGGTCCGACGAGTCATGGAGGGCATCGTGGAGCTGCGGGTACCGCTCACCGTCGACATCGGTGTCGGACCGTCGCTGGGGGAGATAGAGCGTCTCTCGCCGTGATCGCGGTGTCGGGCCTGTCGGGCCTGTGATACGCTGGCGCCGTCTTCGGGCAGTCTGCTCGGAGAAGTCCCATCCTTGAGGTATCCAACTGCAATGACCGACGAGACCGTGACCGCGCCCGGAGACGAATCCGAAGCGCCCGAGGAGACCGCCCCTGAGGCGGCTCAGCCCGAAGCGACCATCGACGAGGCGACTGAAGCCGCCGAGAAGGTCGACATCGAAGAACCCGCCGAGGCACCGACACCGGCTGCAGCCCATGCCGGCGAGGCGGCTGCCCCCACCAGCGACCGCCTCAAGGTGGCCGATCTGGCCGCCGCCATGGCCGAACTGGGGGAGCTCGGGGATGACCTGTCCGAAGAGGCCTTTGCCGACGCCGTCGAGCGGACGGTCGTCGAGTTTTCCGAGGGCAGCCTGATCAGCGGCACCGTGGTTCGCATCGATCCGGACGAAGTCATGGTCGACATCGGGTTCAAGTCTGAGGGTGTCATCCCGGTCAAGGAACTGTCCATCCGCAACACGGTCAACCCCAACGACATCGTGTCGGTGGGCGATCCGATCGAGGCGATGGTTCTCCAGATGGAGGACTCCGAGGGCCGGCTGATCCTGTCCAAGAAGCGCGCCCAGTACGAGCGCGCTTGGGGGCAGATCGAACAGATCATGGAGTCGAAGGGAACCGTCACCGGCACGGTCATCGAGGTCGTCAAGGGCGGTCTCATCGTCGACATCGGGCTGCGCGGGTTCCTCCCCGCATCCCTGGTGGAGCTGCGCCGGGTGCGTGACCTGCACCCCTACATCGGCCAGCCCCTCGAGGCGAAGGTGATCGAACTCGACAAGAGCCGCAACAACGTGGTGTTGTCCCGGCGCGCCTACCTGGAGGAGGAGCAGGCCGAACAGCGCCAGGCCTTCCTCGACGAGCTCAAGGAGGGCGAGATCCGCGAGGGCGTCGTGTCCTCGGTGGTGAACTTCGGAGCCTTCGTCGATCTCGGTGGCATGGATGGTCTGGTGCACGTCTCCGAGCTGTCGTGGCAGCACGTCAGCCACCCCTCCGAGATGGTGTCGGTGGGGGACAAGGTGACCGTCAAGGTGCTCGAAGTCGACCTCGACCGGGAGCGGATCTCGCTGTCGGTCCGACAGACGAAGGACGACCCATGGGCGACCTTCGGTGAGGCGCACCACGTCGGCGACGTGGTCGACGGCACGGTCACCAAGACGGTCCCGTTCGGCGCCTTCGTTTCCGTGGCCGACGGTGTCGAGGGGCTGGTGCATGTCTCCGAGATCGCCATGCACCATGTCGACAGCCCGGAGCTCGAGCTCTCCGTCGACCAAGCGGTACAGGTGAAGATCACCGAGATCGACCCGGAGCGTCGCCGCATCAGTCTGTCGATCAAGCAGGCCATGCCCGAGTGGGAGAGTCGCAGCCAGTGGCAGGACGACGCCGACACCGGCGGTAGCCCGGAGCGCGGCGGCGCCAAGCGCAAGAAGTTGGATACCTTCGAAGCGGAGGACACCGAGAGCGACAGCGAGCCCGAACCGAGCAGCTTCAGCGCCGACGCCTCCCTGGAGGCGATCCTCGAAGAGCTCAAGCAGCGGGGTATCGGCCGCAAGTAGGGGAGGCGCGATTCGCAATTCGCGATTCGCAATTCGCAAGCCCGCGGTTCGCGACGCGTAACGTCTGACGCGATGGCTGATGTGTTCATCATCACGGGTGGGATCGGGAGCGGGAAGAGCGCCGCGGCCCGGGTCTTTCGCGACTTGGGAGCCGAGGTGATCTCGGCCGACGATGAGGGGCACGCCGTTCTGGCTTCTGATGGGGAGGCGTTTGCTGCGGTCAGCGAGCGGTGGCCGGGCGTGGTGAACGGCGGGACGATCGATCGGTCGGCTCTCGCCACCATCGTCTTCGCCGACCCGGTCGAGCTCGCCGCCCTGGAAGCGCTGACCCACCCGGCGATTCGGTCGCGGATCCTCTCCGCCATCGCTGCGTCCGACGCCGGATTCGTTGCGGTCGAGACGCCCATCCCGGCGTTCCTCCCCGCCGACTGGCCCCGTGTGGTCGTCGATGCTCCCTACGGGCTCAGAGTGGACCGGCTGCTCGGGAGGGGGATGGGTCCCGGCGACATCAAGGCCCGCATGGCGGCACAACCATCGCGTGGCGAGTGGCTTGCCCTCGCCGACCTGGTCGTCGACAACTCGGGCGACCTGACCACCCTGGCACACGAGTGCCATCTCGTCTGGAACGAGCTTCTGTCTGGAGCCTGATCCGGAATCTGATCCTGACGGTATCGTCCTCCCGTGCGCCCCTTTCGCGTTCAGTCCGACTATCGACCGGCGGGTGACCAGCCGCGCGCCGTCGCCGAGCTCGCCGCAGGCATCGAGGCCGGGGAGCGGTTTCAGACGCTGCTCGGGATCACCGGCTCCGGGAAATCGGCGACGATCGCCTGGCTGATCGAGGCGGTGCAGCGGCCCGCCCTCATCCTGGCGCCCAACAAGGCACTCGGCGCTCAGCTGGCGAACGAGTTCCGGCAGTTCTTCCCCGAGAACCGCGTCGAGTACTTCGTGTCGTATTACGACTACTACCAACCCGAGGCGTACCTACCGCAGAGCGACACCTACATAGAGAAGGACTCATCGGTCAACGACGAGATCGACCGACTGCGACACTCGGCGACTGCCGCCCTGCTCACCCGACGAGACGTGGTCATCGTCGCCTCGGTGTCGGCGATCTATGGGCTGGGGTCGCCAGAACAGTACGAGGGTCACCTGCTCCGGCTGGTGAGGGGGGTGGAATACCCGATGGCGGACGCCGTGCGGCGGCTGGTCGGCATGCAGTACGAGCGCAACGAGATCAACCTCGCCCGCGGTCGCTTCCGGGTTCGCGGCGACACGCTGGAGATCCACCCCGCCAACGAGGAGGTCATCACCCGCGTCGAGTTCTTCGGGGACGAGGTCGAACGCATCATGATGATGAACCCGGTCACCGGGGAGGTGGTCGAGGAGGCCAGCGAGGCCTGGGTGTATCCGGCCACCCATTACTCGACCACCCGGGACGCCTTGGACCGATCGATGGTCGCCATAGAGGAGGAGCTGGCAGACCGGTTGCGGTGGTTCGAACGACACGACAAGCTGCTCGAAGCGCAGCGGTTGCGCATGCGGACCCATTACGACCTGGAGATGCTGCGCGAGCTCGGCTACTGCAACGGCATCGAGAACTATTCGCGCCATCTGGACGGCAGGGCTCCCGGCCAGGCGCCGTACACCCTGCTCGACTACTTCCCCGACGACTTCCTCATGATTCTCGATGAGAGCCACGTCAGCATCCCTCAGCTACACGGCCAGTACGCCGGTGACCGCAGCCGCAAAGAGGTGCTCGTCGAGCACGGCTTCCGGCTCCCCTCCGCCATGGACAACCGACCGCTCGAGTTCAACGAGTGGCTGGAGCGGGTCGGTCAGGTCGTGTTCCTGTCGGCGACGCCCGGACCATGGGAACTCCAGCACTCGACGCGCATCGTCGAGCAGATCATCCGACCCACCGGGCTCGTTGACCCGGAAGTGATCGTGCGCCCCACCAAGGGACAGATCGACGACCTCATGGGGGAGATCAACGCTTGCGTCGCCCAGGATCAGAGGGTCCTGGTGACGACGCTGACCAAGAAGATGGCCGAAGACCTGTCCGAGTACTTCTTGGAGATCGGAGTCAATGCCCGCTATCTGCACTCCGACATCGACACGCTCGAACGGGTGCAGATCCTGCGCGACCTGCGTCTGGGGGAGTTCGACGTCCTCATCGGTATCAACCTGTTGCGCGAGGGCCTCGACCTGCCGGAGGTGGGGATGGTGGCCATCCTCGACGCCGACAAGGAGGGCTTCCTGAGGTCGGAGACCTCGCTCATCCAGACGATCGGGCGAGCGGCGCGCAACGTGGACGGTCAGGTCATCATGTACGCCGACTCGGTGACCGGCTCGATGCGCCGCGCCCTGGACGAGACCAACCGCCGGCGCGCCGTCCAGCAGGCGTACAACGAGGAGCACGGCATCGACCCGCAGACGATCCGCAAGAAGGTGTCGGACATCCTCGAGCTGGTGCAGAGTCGCGACGCCCCGTCGGTGGACCGCCGCCGCCGGGAGGTCGAGACCCGCGCCGCGCTCGACCTCCCGGTCGATGACCTCGACCGTCTCATCCGGAGTCTCGAGGAGGAGATGAAGGAGGCGGCCTCGGAGCTTCGGTTCGAGTACGCCGCTCGGCTGCGCGACGAGGTAAACGATCTGAAGCGGGAGTTGAAGGAGATGGCGGAGGCGGCACGATAGGCGTGCCGCCGTTACCAGTTACCGGTTACCAGTTACCGGTTACCCGTTGCCTGTGTCCGCGGTAAGCGGCACGCGTGGCATGCCGCTTGTTGCCGGTTGCCAGTTGCCCGTGCCCGCGACGCCCCGGCATGCCGTAGACTCGGCGCATGTTCAGACAGATCGGTGCTGGTGAGATCCTCTTGATCCTTGCCGTGCTCATCCTCTTGTTCGGTGCCAAGAAGCTCCCCGAGCTGGCGCGTTCGCTCGGCAAGTCGGCCCGTGAGCTCCGCAAGGGCATGGAAGACGACACCGACGAAGAAGACGACGACGAGGAAGACGACGACAAGCCCGCCGCCACCGGCATTGCCAACGACGACACCACCGATCTGACCTGACCCCAGCGAGTCCTCTCTGGCTGGCAGCCGGCAGCCGGTAGCTACCTAATCCCACCGGTGGAATTCGCGACACCCCCTGTCGGTATCATGCCGGTCACCATCATGGAGGACGCTGGCCGTGTCGTCGGACTCGATCGTCATCCGGGGCGCGCGCGAGCACAACCTCAAGGACGTCTCGCTCGACCTACCCCGGGAAAAGTTGATCGTCTTCACCGGGCTATCCGGTTCGGGGAAGTCGTCCCTCGCTTTCGACACCATTTACGCCGAAGGGCAGCGTCGCTACGTCGAGAGCCTCTCGGCCTATGCCCGCCAGTTCCTCGGCCAGATGGAGAAGCCCAACGTCGAGTTCATCGAGGGATTGTCGCCGGCGATCTCGATCGACCAGAAGACATCGAGCCGTAATCCGCGGTCGACGGTGGGAACCGTCACCGAGATCCACGACTACCTCCGCCTCCTCTTCGCCCGCATCGGCGTGCCTCACTGCCCGAAGTGCGGGCGTCGCGTCGCCAGGCAGACCCCGCAGCAGATCGTCGACCAGATCCTGCTCCTCGACGAGGACACCCGGTTCCAGGTGCTCGCCCCGATCGTCCGCGGCCGCAAGGGGGAGTTCGAGCAGATGCTCAAGGAGCTCGGCAAGGAGGGTTTCAGCCGGGTCCGGATCGATGGTGAGGTGCGTGATCTGACCGAAGACATCAAGCTCGACCGGTACTACCAGCACAGCATCGAAGTGGTGGTCGACCGGCTGGTGCGCCGCGACGGCATCACCCGCAGGCTGACCGACTCGCTTGAAACGGCCCTCCGACTCGCCGGGGGCATGGCGGTGGTCGACATCGTCGACGGCCCGACCATCACGTTCAGTCAGCACCTCGCCTGCGACGACTGCGGGCTGTCGTTCGAGGAGCTCCAGCCCCGGAACTTCTCGTTCAACAGCCCCTACGGGGCCTGCCCGACCTGCAACGGCCTCGGCACCCGCTTCCAGGTCGACTGGAGGCTGGCCGTGCCCGACGACGAGCGGTCGCTGGCGGGCGGCGCCATCGTCCCGTGGGCGGGGCGCCACCGATCGTCGTACTACCAGCGGGTTCTCGAAGGGGTCGCCCGCGAGGTGGGCTTCTCGATGGACACGCCCTTCAAGAGGCTGACCAAGAAGGCGCTGACCGCAGTACTCGAAGGGTTCGGCGACGAGCAGGTCACCGTGTCCTACACCAATCGCTTCGGCCGGGAGCGCAAATACCAGACCGGCTACGAGGGCCTGATCCCATGGCTGCGCCGTCGCCACGAGAGCGCCGAGACCGACAGCGCCCGCGAGAGCTACGAGCAGTTCATGCGGCTCGTGCCCTGCGACGACTGCGGCGGGGGCCGCCTCAATCCGGTTTCGCTCGCCGTCACCGTGGGAGATCGGTCGATCCACGATCTCTCGATCCTGCCGCTGCGAGACGCTCGTACGGTCATCGAGGGGCTCGAGCTGGACGATCGGGACCAGGCCATCGCCGAGGCGGTCGTGAAGGAGGTGCTGGCGCGGCTCCAGTTCCTCCTCGACGTGGGGTTGGAATACCTGACGCTGGCGCGCGGTGCGGCGACCCTCGCCGGTGGCGAGGCCCAACGAATCCGCCTCGCCACCCAGATCGGTTCCGGTCTCGTCGGTGTTCTCTACATCCTCGACGAGCCCTCGATCGGGCTCCATCAGCGCGACAACCATCGCCTCATCGAGACGCTGATCAGGCTGCGCGACCTGGGCAACACGGTCATCGTGGTCGAGCACGACGAGCAGACCATGCGCACCGCCGACCACATCGTGGACATCGGCCCCGGCGCCGGTGAGCACGGCGGCCGGATCGTCGCCGAGGGTTCCGTCGACGACATCGTCGCCGAACCGTCCTCGATCACCGGCGACTATCTCGCCGGTCGCCGGCAGATCACCACGCCGGAGCGGCGCCGCCAGCCGGACGGGAGGGTGCTGCGCATCGTCGGGGCCGCCGAGAACAACCTCGCCGACATCGACGTCGACATCCCCCTCGGAGTGTTCGTCGCCGTGACCGGCGTGTCCGGGAGCGGCAAGTCGTCCCTGGTGAGCGAGGTCCTGGCCAAGGCGCTGCGCGCCAGTCTGTATGGATCCCGGGACCTGCCCGGGATCCATCGTCGGGTCGAGGGCCTGGAGCACATCGACAAGGCGATCGACATCGATCAGTCGCCGATCGGGCGTACCCCACGCTCCAACCCTGCCACCTACACGAAGGTGTTCGACCGGATCCGAGCCCTGTTCGCTTCCGTTCCCGAGGCCAAGGCTCGCGGCTACCAACCGGGGCGGTTCTCGTTCAACGTGGCCGGCGGTCGGTGCGCCGCGTGCAGCGGCGACGGAACGATTCGTATCGAGATGCACTTCCTCCCCGACGTGTACATCGCCTGCGACGCCTGCAAGGGACGGCGGTACAACCGGGAGACCCTCGAGGTCCTGTGGAAGGGGCACTCGATCGCCGACGTGCTCGACATGTCCATCGAGGAGGCGCTCACCTTCTTCGAGCATCAGCCGCCCATAGCGCGGGTGATGCAGACCCTGTACGACGTCGGGCTCGGCTACGTCCGCCTCGGCCAGTCGGCACCGACCCTGTCGGGCGGCGAGGCACAGCGGGTCAAGCTCGCCAGCGAGTTGGGCAAGCGTTCCACCGGCCGCACCTTCTACATCCTCGACGAGCCGACCACCGGCCTGCACTTCGAGGACGTGCGCAAACTGCTCGGGGTGCTCCAGCGGCTGGTAGACAGCGGGAACACGGTCCTGGTCATCGAGCACAACCTCGATGTGATCAAGTCGGCGGATTGGATCATCGACCTGGGACCCGAAGGCGGCGGTGAGGGCGGTCGACTGGTCGCCGAGGGCTCTCCGGAGACCGTCGCCCGCGTCTCCGGGTCGTACACGGGCAAGTTCCTGAGTGAGGTGTTGGCGGGATGACGGGGTGGTCGGGGGACCTCGCCGACTGGTGGATCGGCGAGTCGGCCTCCGACCCTGTCTACCGCACACAGGTGCTGCCGCTGGCGCTGGCGCTGCTCGACCCGCGGCCCGGAGAGCGGTACCTGGACCTTGGTTGCGGCGAAGGCCCGCTGCTCCGTGAGCTGGCTGGCGTCGGTGCTACGGCCATCGGAATGGATGCCTCGGTGGCCCTGGCGCGCCGGGCTGCCGACCACTCGCCGACGGTGGTGGGACTCATGCCGGAGCTGGGATTCATCCGAGACCGCGCCGTGGACGGAGTGGCCATCGTCCTCGTCCTCGAGCACGTCGAGGACGCAGGTCGCCTGTTGGCCGAAGCACACCGGGTGACCCGACCCGGGGGAGCGCTCGTCCTCGTGGTGAACCACCCCCTGCTCACCGCGCCCGGGTCGGGACCCTTCCTGGATCCGGACGACGGCGAGGTGCTCTGGCGCTGGGGCTCCTATCTCAGCGGAACCCACACCGACGAACCGGCGGGCGATGGCACCGTCCGATTCCACCATCGGTCGTTGTCGGAGTTGATGAGCGCGGCCGCCAGCGCTGGCTGGGCGCTGCAGAGGATGACGGAGGTGGGCTACGACCCGCACGGTGCGGACCCTCTCTTCGCCGTGCAGTCAGAGGTGCCACGCCTGCTCGGCGCCAGGTGGGTGCGGCCCGGCTGACCGTTGACAGCATCGGCGGAAGTTCCTACCGTCGCCCGATCATCACTGGGGAGTGGGACCTGATCCGACCACGACGCATCGCCGCCACCAGGGTCACCGGCGGCACGCTGGCGCTGGCTCTGGCCCTGGTCTTCGCGCTCGTCCTCCCTTCGGGGCTCACTCCTTCCGATGCATCCGGAATCACGCGTGAGCCCCTCGAACGGATCCTCGTTGGCGGGCTCGGGTTCGACACCGACGCGGTCCCGGAGTGGGACCGCGGTCTGGTCTCGGTCGATGGAAACTGGAGCCCCTTCGGCATCGGCGGCGACGCCTCGGTTCCTCCCACGCTCGACCTCGACGAGGTTCCGTGGACCGAGCCGATCATGCTGGGCGTCAACTACGTCCGGTGGACCGATCCGGAGATCGTGACCCTCTACCCGGATGGCTTCGAGATCAACGGCATGCTCCTGGGTCCCGGGTCGCTCGGCGGACCCCGTGTAGACGCCACCTACCTGGTGGGCACGTTCGTCATGGGCGACGACATCCCCTTCGACTTCGATCGGAGCTACTTCGCCCAGTTCGACCTGGTGCTCGACGTCCCGGGCCGCGAGAAGTGGCAGGCGCACGAGATGTACCCCGACGACACCTGGCACAACGGCTCTCTCGTCATGAGTCTGCGCCTCGGTTTCGAAGACACCGCCTTCGACGTGTACTCGTTCTCCTCCGGCAGCATCATCACCGAGGAGCACAACGGGTTCGCCTTCGTCGACGGCAACGCCATCGTCATGGGCTTCGAGGTCGACGAGAACACGTTCCCGGAGGGGCGCGCCGACATCCAGGGACGGTTCGCCCTCGACGTGCGCACCGCCGGCTTCCCGCCCGAGGGGCATCGGGTGGTGACGGCGCCGTCGGTCCCGCTCGACGCCAACGGCTTCTTCCCCTACCTGGGCAGGACCCGGGTGTTGACCCCGGGCTACCCGGGCATGCTCGACTTCACCTCGGCGCAGGTGCTCGAGGGCCCCGACGGCAACATGTGGTTCGGGCTGACGCCGAGGGAGCCATGGGACGGCGGCCCACCGTCGGACCCCTTCAGCGACTTCTTCCTCGTCGGCTTCGCCCCGCTCGACGAGAGTCCGACCATCTTTTTCGGATTCCAGACCCACGACGGCATGGACGAGACGTTCAAGGAGGAGAGCGGGTCGCGCACCGCCTCACCGGGTCTCCCTGCGATCGTCACCGACGCCGGTGACATCGTCATCGGCACCGATCTCCCGTTCCAGGGAGGGGACGGGGTCATCTATGTGCAGTCGGGCTTCCTGGTCGAGGAGTCGAGTCCCTTCCAATCGCGCACCGACCAGTTCCGGGTCACCTCCAGCGATGTGGTCACCGGCGATCCGTATTCCTTCGGTGGGTCCATCCCGGTCTACGACCTTGCGACCGGTACCGAGATCGAACCGCCAGCGACCACCACGACCATGGCGGTGACCACCACCGTGGTCGCCCAGGAGCCGGCGGACGGGGCCGGCGGCACCTCGTTGGTCGTGGTGGCCATCCTCATCGCCATCTTCATCCTCCTGCTCCTGTGGTGGCTGTGGTACCGGTCGCAAAGTCAGTCTGAGGACGAGAAGGACATCTACCGCTTCGGACCAACCCGGGAGAGGGGGCGCACCACCACCGGGGAAGGCGAGGACGACCCGCGCGACGCGCCGCCGCCGGTGGTGTACGGCGAGGAGATCGACGAGCACGCCGCCTGCGGATGGGGCCTCTACTTCCACGACGGCACCCGGGAGATCCCGCTGCGCGAGCCCGCCATGCACGAGCATCTGTGCTGCAAGTACGTGGTCCGGGTGACCACCGACGTCAAGACCCATGTGCAGGCGGCGCGGGGCCGCCAGGACGCCGGGGCCGAGCGCCTCCGCATCCCCGACTTCGACTACGACTGGCGTTGGGTAGACCTGAAGGCCAACACCTCGGCCCGCAGTGGCCCGGCGGGGAGGCTCGACTGGATGCAGGGGCTGGGCGACTCCATTGAGCAGGCCGACCTGGCCTCGGACGACGGGTACTGGCAGCGGGCCCAGGGCGAGGAGCCCCCGGAGGTGGCCGCTCACCTGTACCACCGGGAGATCACCGACGTCGACATCACGCTCGAGCCGGGCTGCCCGGAGTACAAGAACCTCTACAGCGCGGAGGCCGGCAGCCAGCTCCACGTGCTGGCCACCCACGAGTGCACCAACGACGCCGGCGACCCGTGCCCGGTGGAGCTGAACGCCTTCGGGTTCATCGGCGGGTGGATCATGGGCCCGGGGAACCTGTTCACCGGGGTGGCCGACATGACCGGGACCGACCCCGACGAGCTGGAGCGGTCGCCCCGCGCCGGGGACGGGCAGGGCCCGGTGCCCCGGCCGCCGTGGGACGGGCACGACCATGCAGAGAGGGATCGGGGCACCTACGAGCGTTCCGAGCAAGACATCGCCAGCGACGCTCTGGAGCAGGACAACCTGCTGGTCTCGATCGAAAACGACGTCGAGATCGACGCCGGGCAGATCGTGCCCGTCGCCGTCTATCCGACGACCGAGCGGGTCACCGCCCACATCGAGGGTGACCTGAAGCACAACCTGGAGATCCAGGTCGACCTGACACCGATCAACTGCGAGGCCAACGGCTGCGGCGGGCACGGCCCGTGCAACTGTCAGGCCCAGTGGAAGATGCAGGTCAGCGGGACCGGCGGGTCATGGATCGATGCCGGCGACGGCCCCTTCGAGATCCTCCGGCAGCCCACAGGCGGCGACCGCCGCGAGCCGTTCACCGGCCGGAAGAGTTGGACGGGGAAGAGCTGACCCCGCGGATCTCCGTAAGGCGTCGAGCAGTCCAAGCGCGCCTCCGGGCCCCGGTGCTCCTCTATTGCGTCCACGGCGGCCTGATGTGATGCCGCTGAGCGGCGGGCACGGCCCCGGCCGGTTCGTACACTCGTCTCATGGTCGAGCGGCCCTCTCCCAACGAGATCCCCAACGCCCCAGGGGCGTACCTCTTCCGCGACGACCACGGCGCGGTGGTGTACGCCGGAAAGGCGAAGTCGCTGCGCAAGCGCGTCACCAGCTACTTCGTCGGTGATCACGAGGTGCGGACCCGCGCCATGCTCGAAGCGGCGGCGTCGGTGGAGTGGATCTCCACCGCCACCGAGGTCGAAGCGATCATGCTCGAGTACACGCTGATCCACCAGCACGCGCCCCGGTTCAACATCCGGCTCCGCGACGACAAGTCGTATCCCTTCCTGGTCCTCACCGACACCGACGAGTGGCCCCGCGCCGCAGTGGTGCGCGGGCGTCACCGCAAGGGCAATCGTTACTTCGGGCCATACGCTCACGCCTACGCCATCCGACAGACGCTCGACCTGGTGCTGCGAACCTTTCCGGTGCGGACCTGCTCCGACACCAAGTTCCGTCGCCACGAGGCGCGGGGCCGCCCCTGTCTGCTCTTCGACATCGAGCGCTGCTCGGGCCCCTGCGTCGGTGCGGTCGACCGTGCCGACTATGACGGTTACGTGGAGGGCCTGGCCCGTTTCCTCGATGGGGACAGCGACGCCATGGTGGCCACCCTCCAGGCCGAGATGCAGGCGGCCTCGGAGGCGCTCGAGTTCGAGCGGGCGGCACGCGTTCGCGACCGCATCGCCGCGGTGGAACGGGCCCTCGCCACCCAGGAGGTCGTGTCGTCGAACCGCGAGGACTTCGACCTCTTCGCCATCGCCGAGGACGACCTGGAAGCGGCGCTGGTGGTGCTCACGATTCGCCATGGGCGAGTGGTGGGGCGCCGGGCATCCATCATCGACAAGGTCGAGGATCTGGCCACCGCCGATCTGATCGGTCGGATGATCGAGGATGCCTACGGGGACGGCCAGCCCCCGAAGCAGGTGCTGGTGGCGGAGCTCCCCGACGACGCAAGTATCTGGGAGGCGTGGCTGGCACATCGACGGGGGAGTGCCGTGTCGTTGCGCGTCCCGCGGCGGGGAGCGAAGCGTCGGCTGATGGAGACGGCCCGCCGCAATGCCGAGGAGGAGTTCCAGCGCCACCGGCTCAAGCGAGCCTCCGACCACAACGCTCGTGCTGCTGCACTGCGGAACCTGCAGGAGCGGCTCGACCTGCCAGACCCGCCGCTGCGCATCGAGGCGTACGACATCTCCACCATCCAGGGCACCGACACGGTGGGGTCGATGGTGGTGATGGAGGACGGACTGCCCAAGCGGCGGGACTACCGCCGCTTCAAGGTGCGCAGCGTCTCCGGCCAGGACGACTTTGCGGCGATGGAGGAGGTACTCACCCGGCGACTGACCGCTCACCTCTCCGAGCGCCGACAGCCGGTCGAGGAACGCGGTTCGTTCGCCTATCCGCCGTCGCTCCTGCTCGTGGACGGAGGAGCCGGGCAGCTGGGCCGAGCCGTCTCCGTACTCGCCACCCTCGGCCTCGACATTCCGGTGGTCGGCCTGGCCAAGCGACTCGAGGAGGTCTACGTGCCGGGCCGCCCCGAGCCGCTCCGGATTCCTCGCGGGGAGCCCGCGCTCCACCTTCTCCAGCAGATTCGCGACGAGGCCCACCGCTTCGCCATCGGCTACCACCGGACGCTGCGCAGCCGCCGTATGGTGGGGTCGGTCCTCGACGACGTTCCCGGAATCGGTCCCGAGAGGAGGAAGGCCCTCATGCGACGCTTCGGGTCGATCAAGCGCATGCGAGAGGCCACCGTGGACGAACTCGCCTCTGTGGTACCGGCACGGGTCGCCACCGACCTCCACTCCGTCCTCGTGGGGGACCGACCCTCCGGAACGCGGGAGACGACATGACGGCGAAGCTGGTCGTCATCACCGGCATGTCCGGTGCGGGCCGCTCTCTCGCCGCCAAGGCGCTCGAGGACCTGGGACTGTTCGTGGTCGACAATGTCCCCGCCGAGATGGTCGGGAGTGTCGTGGAACGCGCCATGCGACCGGACCGGGGCCGCGACCGGGTTGCGGCGGTGGTGGATGCCCGTAGCGGGCTCGACTTCGCTGCGTTGTCCGACGAGCTCGAGGCGATCCGGTCCGGGGGGATCGAGACCCAGGTGTTGTTCCTGGACGCCGACGACGCTGTGCTGGTTCGACGCTTCGAGGAGACCCGCCGCCCCCATCCGGTCGAGGGGAGCACGCTGGAGGAGTCGATCGTTCGCGAACGCGATGCCCTGACGCCGATGCGGGCACAGGCCGACCTGGTGATCGACACCTCGGCGCGCACGGTCCACGACCTGCGCGCCCACGTTCAGACGATGCTCGCCGATCTCGGCGGCGACAGCACGCTGCGCATCGAAGTCCAGTCCTTCGGCTTCAAGCACGGGGTTCCCCGGGTTCTCGACCTGCTGTTCGACGTTCGATTCCTCCCCAATCCGCACTGGGAGGACGATCTTCGGCCCCTCACCGGACTCGACGAGCCGGTGGTCCGTCACGTCCTCGACACTCCCGACGCCACCGCCTTCCTGGAGCGAGTCGAGGATCTCCTCGCCTTCCTCCTGCCCCGGTACGGCGGGGAGGGAAAGGCCTATCTCACGATCGGTTTGGGGTGCACCGGGGGCCGCCACCGGTCGGTGGCCCTGGCGGAGGCGTTGGCCCGGTGGTTGGAGGGCCGGGATGGCGTGACGGTGACGGTGACCCACCGGGATCTCGATCGATGACGGCACCTCGCCCCGAGCTGGAACTGCTCGCCGAGATCGACCTGATCGCCTCCGATGGTCCGGTGGTGGTGGCCATCGGTGGTGGGCACGGACTGGCGAGGGCGTTGGAGGCGGTGACCGCCTACGCCGGCGCGGTCACCGCCATCGTCACCGTCGCCGACGACGGTGGGTCCTCGGGGCGCCTCACGCCGGCACTCGAGGTGCCCCCACCGGGCGACGTCCGGCGTGCGCTGCTGGCCCTGACCGATGCCGACTCGCCGTGGCGCGACCTGGTGGCCTACCGCTTCGCCGATGGGGACGTCGCCGGCCACTCGCTGGGCAACCTGATCCTCGCCGCGCTGACTGATCTGTTGGGTGACTTCGAGTCTGCGGTCGATGCCGTGGGGGCGATGCTCGGCGCCCGGGGGATCGTGGTTCCGTCGGCGTCGGTGCCGCTGACCCTCTGCGCCGACGTGGATGGCACCGAGGTCCGGGGTCAGGTGGCGATCGCCCGCTCCCGGGGGCATGTCGAGCGCCTCTGGGTCGACCCGCCCGCAGCCGCCACACCCGCCGCGCTCCGGGCGATCTCCGCCGCCGACCAGATCGTCCTGGCACCGGGGAGTCTCTACACGTCGCTGCTCGCCGTGCTCGTCGTCGACGGCGTGGTCGAGGCGATCAACGCGTCGTCGGGAGCGCTCGTCCAGGTGGCGAACCTCACCACCCAGGACGGAGAGACACTGGGCCTCACCGGCTCCGACCACGTGGACGAGTTGACGCGGGTATCCGGCGTGCGGCCACCCGATCGGGTCATCGTTCACGACGGTCCGCTCGAGGTGCCCGAGGGCCTGGTGGCCCCGACCCTCGACGACGGCCCGGCGGTGGTGAGAGCCGACGTCGCCGATGCCGCCGCTGGCCATCCTCAACACAATCCGGCGCGCCTCGCTGCGGTGTTGCGGCGGCTCGTCGGGGGCTGATCGACGGGCAGTACGATTGGCTCCCCGCCGAGCGAAGGACACATGCCCCGCGATCGTCGATCGACGTCGACCCCGCCACCCCCGGAGCAGGTTCCAGCGCGGATGGTTCTGTGAGTCCGGTGAGTCTCCCCACCATCGACCAGCTCGACGTGGCGGGCAGGGTGGTTCTCGTCCGGGCGGATCTCAACGTACCCCTCGAGGACGGCCAGATCGCCGACGACTTTCGGATCGTGGCAGCCCTCCCGACGATCCACGAGCTGAGGCGGCGTGGAGCGCGCGTTGTGGTGGCCAGCCATCTCGGGCGGCCCTCCGGCGCTGACCCCTCCCTGTCGATGGCCCCAGTGGCCGAAACCCTGGCGACCCTGGGAGGCTTCCCGGTGGCTCTGGCCGACGACGTCGTCGGCGACTCGGCGCTCAAACACTCTCGGGCTGAAGGCCGGATCGGCGACCCGGCCGATCCCGTGGTAGTGCTGGAGAACACCCGCTTCGAGCCGGGTGAGACCAAGAACGACTCCGCCCTGGCCGACAGACTCGCCGCCCTCGCCGACTGCTTCGTCATGGATGCTTTCGGGTCAGCCCACCGCGCCCATGCCTCGACGGTCGGGGTGGCCGAACGCCTTCCGTCGGCTGCAGGTCCGCTGATGCTCGCCGAGGTCGAGGCGTTCGATCGCCTGCTTCACGATCCGGCACGGCCCTTCGTGGTCGTCCTCGGTGGGGCCAAGGTGTCGTCGAAGATCGGGGTCATCGAGCGGCTGGTGGAGCGGGTGGACCGCCTCCTGGTCGGCGGGGCGATGTGTTTCACCCTGCTGGCTGCCCGGGGGGAGCCCACCGGGGCGGGGATGATCGAGGATGGCATGGTCGATCGAGTACGAGGCCTGATGGATGCCCACGGCGATCGCATAGTGCTTCCGACGGATCTGGTGGTGGGGGAGTCGTTCGAGGCAGACACACCACACCGGGTGGCTCGGGTGACCGAATTGGAGCCATCGGATCTCGGGCTCGACATCGGGCCAGAGACGACGGCCGAGTTCGCCGCTGCCATCGGTGGTGCAGCCACCCTGTTCTGGAACGGCCCGCTCGGGGTCGCCGAGTGGGGGCCGTTCGCCGGGGGGAGCCGCGGCGTGGCCGACGCCATCGCGGCGGGCGAGGCGTACTCGGTGGTCGGCGGAGGCGATACGGTTGCGTTCCTGCGGTCGATGGGGATGGAGCACACGGTGCGCCATCTGTCGACCGGAGGGGGAGCCGGACTCGAGCTCATCGATCACGGGTCGCTCCCGGGAATCGACGTGCTGCGAGGCAAGCAATGACGCGAAGAGATCTCATCGTCGGCAATTGGAAGATGCACGCCACCCACCTGGATGCAATCCAGATGGTGCAGAAGCTCTCCTACCGGCTCGACCCTGGCGACTACGACCGGGTCGACGTCGTCGTCTGCCCCCCGTTCACCGCGCTGCGCTCGGTCCAGACCGTCATCGAGTCGGACCATCTCCGCATCGGTCTCGGTGCCCAGGACGTCGACTGGCGATCTGAGGGAGCGTTCACCGGCCAGATCGCGCCCAAGATGCTGTCGGCCCTCGGTGTGCGCATGGTGATCGTCGGGCACTCGGAACGCCGTGCTCTCTTCGACGAGGACGACGCCACTGTTGCTCGCAAGGCGCGGGCTGTCCTCGACGCCGGGATGACACCGATCGTGGCCGTTGGCGAGACCGAGGTCGAACGCGACGCCGGCAGCACCGACGCCGTGATCGCCGCCCAGCTGACGACGGCGCTCAAGGGCCTCGACGCCGAGGCGGTCGCCAGGATCGCGGTCGCCTATGAGCCCGTGTGGGCGATCGGAACCGGCAGGACCGCCGATGCGGACACCGCCGCCGACGCCATCGGCCACCTCCGTGCCACGATCGAGAGCAGCCACGGGCACGACGCATCGCGCAGCGTCCGGATGCTCTATGGCGGGTCGGTCAATCCGGGCAATATCGCCGCCTTCATGGCCAAGCAGGACATCGACGGCGCACTCGTCGGCGGAGCCTCGCTCGACTCCGACCAGTTCGCCGCAATAGTGCGGTACTGGGTCTAAAGGAGATTGAATCCGTGATGCTCACCTGGGTGACGGCAGATGGCAGAGGGCGGACGGCAGTGGTTCTCGGCCTTCTGCTGTCTGCTGTCTGCCATCTGGAGGCCATCTGATGGCGTCCTGTCTCGTCCTGCTGCGTCACGGCGAGAGCGAGTGGAACCTCGCCAATCGGTTCACCGGCTGGACTGATGTCGGCCTGACCGAGCGGGGCGTCGCCGAGGCCATCTCTGCCGGGGAGTCCCTGCTGTCCGAGGGCTTTGAACCGGCGATCGCCCACATGTCGGTCCTCACCCGGGCCATCGCCACCGCCCACCACACCCTCGAGACCATGGACCGGCTCTGGATTCCCGAGGTCAAGGACTGGCGGCTCAACGAACGCCACTACGGCGATCTCCAGGGGCTCGACAAGGCCGAGACCGCGGCCCGGTACGGGGACGACCAGGTGCTCGAGTGGCGGCGATCGTTCCGCACGGCCCCGCCGCCACTCGCCGTAGACGACCCGCGACACCCCAGCCACGATCCGAGGTATGCCGACCTGCCGTCCGAGGAGGTGCCCGCCTCCGAGAGCCTCGCCGACGTGATCGAGCGATTCATGCCCTACTGGCACGATCGCATCGTCCCGGACCTGGTTGCGCTCGAGCAGGTGCTCGTCGTCGCACACGGGAATTCCCTGCGGGGGCTGGTCAAACACCTCGACGGGATCTCCGACGAGGACATCCCTGCCCTCAACATCCCGACCGGCATCCCGCTGGTGTACGAGTTCGACGACGACCTCGAAGTCACCCGGCGTGAGTACCTGGCGGAGGCCGAGGTGGTCGAAGCTGCCGCTCGCGCGGTCGCCGAGCAGCATAAAGCGCGCTGAAATCATCAGGAAGATAGTTCTGAGCGCGACTTGCGGTTGGTAGTGGCCTCATTCATACTTGATTTGTCCGACCCGCGTCCAAGTGGGTCGGCGTCATGGAAGGGTCACGTCTTGATCGCAGCAGTCGCCATCGCGACACACCTGATCCTGTCCCTCGCACTCATCGGCCTGATCCTGCTTCATGCGGGACGCGGCGGTGGCCTGTCCGACGCCTTTGGCGGCGGCATGGGCCCGGCGGGCGGCCTCTCGGGGTCGACCCTGGTGGAGCGAAACCTGGACAGGCTCACGGTGGTGGTGGCGCTCTTGTTCGCGACGACGACGTTCGCGCTCGCGTGGGTGTTGGCTTGACGCGGCCCTTTCATAATCGACAAGGAGGAATGCACTTGAAACAACTGTGGCAACGTCGCAATGTGGCGTGGCTCGGTCTTCTCCTCGCGTTCGCCCTCGTAGTCGCAGCATGCGGCGACGACGGCGGCGGGGCGACGACCACCACGGCAGCGCCGACCACGACAGCTGCTCCGACGACGACGACCGAAGCACCTTTCCAGAAGCCGTATGGCGGAGAGGTTTCCTACGGCCAGGACCAGGAGCCCCCGACGCTGAATACGTTCGTGCCGGGTGGTAACAACTTCGTGGTCTCGATCATCGGTAACAGCTACTGGACCGGAGTCTCGACGGTGGACGGATTCACCCTCGAGCTCATCCCGATCGTCGTGACCGAGCTGCCGAACGTCGCCAACGGTGGCGTCACGGTGAACGCGGACGGGACGATGACCGTTCGGTATCAGATCGTGGAAGAGGCTCAGTGGGCTGATGGCGTCCCCATTTCGGGTGACGACTTCAGGTTCACCTACGACACGATTATGGATCCCGAACTGCCGATCGACAAGACCATCTACGAGGACATCATTCCTGAGTCCATCGTGGTCGGTCCGAAGACGTTCGAGTACACCATGACCGCACCGACCGTTCAGTTCGAGTTCCTGTTCGGCGTCCTGCTTCCCAAGCATGACGTCGAAGGCAGCGACTTCGTGAACGACTACAACGACTCCATGTGGGTGTCGGGTGGTCCGTTCATATTGGATGAGTGGCAGAAGGGCTCGTTCCTGCGGGTCGTTCGGAACGACAACTACTGGCGGACCGACGCGGAGACCGGTCAGCAGCTGCCCTACCTGGACAGCGTGCTGTTCCCGTTCACCCCGGCGACCGAGACCCTGATCAACGCGTTCAGGGAGCGTGAGGTTGACATCATCAACCCGCCGCCCGCGATCGCCACGATCGAGGACCTGCAGACGCTGGAGGCCGAAGGCGCCCGCATCGAGGTTCTGTCGGGTCCGATCTGGGAGCACTTGAACTTCTCGTTCTCCGAGAAGTCGCTCATCCGTAACCCGAACTCGTACAACGCTCATATCGAGTACCGCAAGGCCGTGGCCCACGCGATCGACAAGCAGCTCATCGTCGATGAGATCCTTGCCGGCCAGGTGGAGCCGATGTCCTCGTACGTCGATGCGTACTCACCGACCCTCTCGCAGGGTTCGTGGGACCAGTACGACTACAACCCGGCTACGGCGATCGGGTACATCGAAGAGCTCTGCGCGAAGGAAGGCGTCGACTGTGACGCCATGCCCGTGACCGCAGTGTTCAGCACGACCTCCGGCAACGCCGCTCGTGAGCAGCTCTCTGAGCTGTTCGCCGAGATGTTCGCTGCCATTGGCGTGGTGTACGAGATCCAGCTCGAGCCGAGCACGCTCTTCTTCGGAGAGACGCTCGACTCAGGTGGTTGGGACCTGGGCGAGTGGGCGTGGGTCGGTACCCCCGGCTTCGCCGGCTTGATCGGCATCCACGACCTCTTCGATCCTGAGGGTCCGCCCCCGCTCGGTGGTAACAACTACCGCTGGGGCACCCCCGCCGTCGAGGGTGAAGAGGATGTGTTCAACCAGGGTCCGGGTCTCGTCAACAACGAGGCCACGGCGCGCAGCGGTGAGCTGCGTGACCTGATGAACGAGACGATCGACACGGACACACTCATTGGGTATCTCAACGAGTTCGAACAGCTCCTGGCCGATAACGTCGTGATCTACCCGCTCTACCAGCGCCTCGATCCGGGTGCCGTGTGGGCTGATACGGTTGGTGGCTTCAAGCACAACCCGTCGTCCTCCGCACTGACCTGGAACATGGAGGGTTGGTACCGCGTGGACCTGATGGAGGGCTAGTCGATCTGAGATCGACTGGTTCATGACCGGAAGGGGCCCGCTTCGGCGGGCCCCTTCCGCGTCCGCTGACGGTCCGCTGCGGTGTGGGCTTATGGGTCCGAAACCGGACACATAAGGCTTTACTCCGCGGTTACGACGGCGGAGTAGGGTCACCGGTATAATCCCGCAACCGTCGCCCACGGTGGCGCATGGACCGATGGAGGTGAGTTCCGATGATGCAATATGTGCTGAGGCGATTGGTCTACGGGATCGTCACGGTCATCGCCCTGTCCGTGATCACCTTCACCCTGCTGCAGAACACCGGCGGCACGCCGCTGGACCGGTTGAAGGCGAACCCTCGAATAACCCGGTCCACCATCGAGGAGATGTCGCGGTTCTACGGCCTGGACCAGCCGGCGACCCAGCAGTACTTCACCTGGGCCAAGAACTTCGTCCAGGTGTGGAACTACCCGTCCGCCTGGGGGCGCTCCTTTCAGGGGCCCGAGCACGTGCAGCTGCTCGTGTTCAGCCGCCTCGGTGGAACCGTGCGCCTCATGGTGACCGCGCTGTTCCTGGCCCTGATCATCGGGATCCCGCTCGGGATCTACCAAGCGATACGACAATATTCGTTCTTGGATCAGGCGGCGACGACCTTCTCGTTCGTCGCCTTCTCGACCCCGATTTTCGTCGTTGGGTTGGGTCTGCAGATCATCTTCGCGGTGTATCTGTCGAGATGGACGGGCGTGAAGCTGTTCTACACGTCTCAGATGAACAGCCCCAACTACGCCGACTTCAACTTCTGGGCACGGATCGGCGACACCGCGCAGCACCTGTTCCTCCCGGCGATCTCGATCGCCCTGATCTCGGTGGCCGCCTACTCACGGTTCCAACGGGCGTCGATGCTCGAGGTGCTCCACAGTGACTACCTGCGCACGGCAAAAGCCAAGGGCCTCACCCGGCGCACGGTGATCGTCAAGCACGCGCTGCGCAATGCCCTGATCCCGGTCGTGACCCTGGTATCCCTCGACATCGCCGGCCTGCTCGGCGGAGCGGTGATCACCGAGACGATCTTCGCCTGGCCGGGGATGGGCCGGCTGTACATCCAGGCGGTAGGACAGAACGACTGGCCGATAATCATGGCCGTGGTGATGATCATCGGCTTCATGGTGATCCTCATGAACCTGCTCGCCGACCTCGCCTACGGATGGCTGGATCCGCGGGTCCGGTATGACTGAGCCAGGTACCGACTCGGCTGAGTACACCGCCCTCGACCTCGCCGAGGGAATGGCGGTCGAGCCGATCACACAGTGGAAGCTGTTCACGCGCCGCCTGCGGAGCCACCGCCTGGCGATGGTGTCGGTGTTCGTACTCGGGACCATCGCAGCGATCGTCTTGTTCGCCGACCTTCTGCCGCTCAAGGATCCCCTGTCGCAGCTTCGCGACTCGGGTGGGCGCCCGGCGAACCTGCTCAGCCCGAGGGCGGAGTATTGGTTCGGGACCGACGAGATCGGGCGCGACATCCTCTCCCGCGTCGTATACGGGGGGCGCACCAGCCTGACGGTCGCCGGCCTGACCGGCCTGATGGTCGCCACCTTCGGCACGACGGTGGGCGCCATCGCCGGCTACTACGGCGGCTGGATCGACACCGTGCTCATGCGCTTCGTCGACCTGATCCTGAGCCTTCCGCTGCTGCCCGTGGCCATCGTGGCCGCAGCCTGGATGCGGGATGCGTTCCGCGGAAGGGAGGCGCTGTCTCTCGCGGTACTCCTCGGGGTCCTGCTGTGGGGCGGCCTCGCCCGAATCGTGCGGGCCGAGTTCCTGTCGCTGCGTGAGAAGGAATTCGTCGAAGCGGCGCGAGCCACCGGGGCCAGGGATCGGCGGATCATCTTCCGCCACATCCTTCCCAACGCCCTCAGCCCGATCATCGTCAACACCACGCTGGTCGTCGGTACCGCGATCATTCTCGAGGCAGCGCTCTCCTTCCTCGGTTTCGGTGTGCGGGTGCCGACCCCGGCATGGGGTCAGATGACCGCCCAGGGCGGCACCCTGGCCGTCGGCGGCGCCAGCGCCTGGTGGGTGCTCGTCTTCCCGGCAGTCGCGCTGGTGACCACCGTGCTTTCCGTCAACTTTCTCGGCGACGGGTTGCGAGACGCCCTGGATCCGACGCAGACCATCGAGCGCAGGTAGGCTGCCGGGTCGTGTCGACGCCACTCCTCGAAGTTCGCAACCTGCGCACCTATTTCTCCACGCAGGAGGGGGTGGTGCGAGCCGTCGACGGCATCTCGTTCCAGATCGGCCATGGTGAACGTTTCGGAGTGGTGGGGGAGTCCGGATCCGGCAAGTCAGTGACCGCGCTCTCGATCATGCGTCTCATCGAGGCTCCGGCGGGTGAGATCGTCACCGGCGAGATCCTCTTCAACGGTGTGAATCTCCTCACGCTCGACGAGGACGAGATGCGGGAGATCCGGGGAGGCGAGATCGCGATGATCTTCCAGGACCCGATGACCGCGCTCAACCCGGTCTACAACGTAGGCAACCAGCTGATGGAGGCGATCATGCTCCATCAGAACGTGGGCAAGAAGGAGGCCTTCGAGATCGGCGTTTCTGCCCTTGACGACGTCCAGATCCCGAATTCCCGTGAGCGGATGTACGACTACCCGCACCAGCTGTCTGGCGGGATGCGCCAGCGGGTCATGATCGCCATGGGCCTGTCCTGCAACCCACAACTGCTCATCGCCGACGAGCCGACCACCGCTCTCGATGTGACAACGCAGGCGCAGATCCTCGACCTGATGCTCGGCCTGTGTGATGAGCGCAACACCGCCGTCATGCTCATCACCCACGACCTCGGCGTCGTTGCAGGCTTCTGCCAGACGGTCCAGGTCATGTACGGAGGCCGCATCGCCGAACGCGGTAAGAACGAGGAGTTGTTCGACGAAACGCTCCACCCGTACACCGCGGGCCTGCTCGGCTCGATGACCCGTCTCGACGAAGTGCGCGACGAGAGGCTCTACTCGATCCGCGGGGCCCCGCCCTCGCTCATCGACCCGCCCACCGGATGCCGGTTCAAGGCCCGGTGCGACTTCGCCCAGGACATCTGCAAGACAGACGTCCCGCCAGTGCGTGAGTTCACGCCCGGGCACGTGGCCGCCTGCCACTTCGCCCCCAACCTGGACCTCGCCCGGATCAAGCGCGAGCAGGTGGTGTCGTGACCACCGAGCAGATGCACGACGGTGTCGGCACAGGCGATCTCGGTCCGGACACGCTCATCCGGGTCAACGACCTCGTAAAACACTTTCCGATCACCAAGGGCGTCTTCTTTCGCAAGCAGATCGGGGCCGTTCAGGCGGTCTCCGGCATTTCCTTCGAGATCAAGAAGGGCGAGACGCTCGGGCTGGTGGGAGAGTCGGGATGCGGCAAGTCCACCACCGCCCGCTGCCTGCTGCGCCTGATCGAACCGACCTCGGGCAAGGTGCTGTACCGGGCCATGACGAAGGGCAAGGGGAGGGGCGCCGAGGAGGTCGAGGAGGTCATCGACATCGCCTCCGCCGACAAGGACACGATGCGACGGCTGCGCCGGGACATGCAGATCGTCTTCCAGGACCCTTACGCTTCGCTCAACCCCCGCATGACGGTCGCCAGCATCATCTCGGAGCCCCTGGTGGTGCACGGCATCGGCAACCACGACGATCAGATGGAGAGGGTCAAGGAGCTCCTCAAGGTGGTGGGCCTCAACCCTGAGCACACCAATCGCTACCCGCACGAGTTCTCCGGCGGTCAGCGGCAGCGTATCGGTGTCGCTCGCGCCCTGGCCCTCAACCCGTCGTTCATGGTTCTCGACGAGCCGGTCTCCGCCCTCGACGTGTCCATTCAGGCCCAGGTGCTCAACCTGATGGAGGACCTCCAGGAGGAGTTCGACCTCACCTACCTGTTCATCGCCCACGATCTGTCCGTGGTGCGGCACGTCTCCGACCGGGTGGCGGTCATGTACCTGGGGCGGATCGCCGAAATGGCCGACCGTGACACCCTCTACCAGCGTCCCATGCATCCGTACACCCACGCCCTCATGTCGGCGGTGCCGATCCCGGACCCGGTCAAGGAGCGGACTCGCAAGCGGATCATCCTCGAAGGCGACATCCCGTCACCGATCAACCCGCCCTCCGGATGTCGGTTCCACACCCGGTGCCCCCGCGCCGAGTTCCCCCTGTGTAGCACCGAGGAGCCGCAGCTCCGGGAGATCGAGCCTGGCCACTACGTGGCCTGCCACTTCCCTGAGATCCAGAGGCTGGTGTAGGGGCCTTTCGGGCTTTGCCCTAATGGCGTTACCGGTTGCCCGTTTCCAGTCACCCGGGAAGAACCGACGGCTGGGTCCGTTGGAAATACTGGCGGCGGGGGACTGGGGACTGGCGGCTAATCTCTGCCGCCCACGTCGGAGTGGCGGAACTGGTAGACGCGCTAGGTTGAGGGCCTAGTGGGCGAAAGCTCGTGGAGGTTCGAGTCCTCTCTCCGACACGCTGAAAACCCGACCCTCCGGTGAGGCCCACCTCCTGGAGGGTCACGTTCATTCGGGGAGCGCCTGACACCTTCACCTCCAGATGGTCCGGGAAGATCGCGATCTCATCGAGGAGATCTGAGGCGATGATCCACCGCTCCCGGTCCGTGGCCTCGTTCCAGATCTCCTCGATGTCGATGTCGGCCAGATGCCGAGCGACATCCTCGAAAGCCTGCGCGATAGCACCGCTCTCCTCGAGCCGCCGCCTCTCTCCGGCCAACTCGCCCTCGAGCCGCTCCAACTGGGTCGTGAGCTCGCCCTCCTCCTCGGCGAAGAGGTCGGCGCTGACCTGACCTGCGTAGTGCAGCTGGAGCAGTTGACGCCGCCGCTCCCGGAGCTCACCGACCTGCGTAGCCGCCCGGCCGTCCGCCAGTTTGGCGGCTCGGCCGGACGCCATCCGCATGTGCCGGCGAATCGCATCCTGGAGCGCATCGTCCCTGCCCACCAGCCTCAATCCGAGGAGCCCGGCCCGCTCGATGCCCTTCACCGACCTCCGCGGCTGATCACACCCCGACCCACGATGAATGCACCGGTAGAAGCGCCCCCCTTGCCCGTTGCTGTCTACGCCAGCCACTCGCCGACACAACCCGCAGCGCACCACGCCGGAGAGGGGATGACGGCTCTGCCTCTTGCGGCCCGCAACCCAACCCCGTTGAGCACGCTTCCACTCCTCCTCGGTCACAATCGCTCGATGTCGGCCAGGGAACCAATCGCCCCTCCACACAACCTCGCCTAGGTACACCCGCGACCCGAGGATCCCTCGCGCCGTCGAATACTTCACACCGGTACGACGCTCGATGTCGGTGTAGGAACACCCCTCCGCACGCAATTGAAAAATGTGACGCACCACGTCGGCATCGCCGTTGGGCACAAGCTCGCCGTCGATGAGGTCATACCCCGTCTTGGGCCGGTTGATCCACTTGCCCTCCTGCACCGCTCGAGTCATGCCCATCACCACGTTCTCGGCGAGCTGCTCCCGGTAGAACTGTGCGAACGAACCGAGCACGTTGTAGAACATGCGCCCGGTCGCCGACGACAGATCGAGGCGCTCGGTGAACGAGTGCAGCGCGACGTCGGCCTTCCCGAAGGTGTCGGCGAGCAGGATGAGGTCCCCGAGGTTCCGTGACAGCCGATCGAGCCGCCACACCAAGACGTGTCCGACGCGACCCTCCTCGATCATCGCGAGTACCTGTCGCAGGCCGGGCCGCTCGAGGTTCTTCCCCGACGCGCCCGGGTCTTCCACCACCGACACCGGTCCCAGGTCGTGGAGCTCGGCGTAGGCACGCAACTTGTCGGCCTGGCCCTGGATCGAGAAGCCCTCGGCCGCCTGCTCCTCAGTCGACACACGGCAGTAGGCAACGGTCAGCACGCGTCGCCCTCCTCTAGCCGCTTGCGCACGATCCGAAGACTCACCGCCACGAGCACCGACGCTACCCGCTCGAGGTCGCGCTCGCTCACAGCCCCCACTCCATCCTCCGGCGCTTCTTCGCCACTCGCTCGGTGAAGGGAATCCCAGTCTCGAGCTCCCACTCATGCAACACACCGGACGCGCTTCCCAGCGCATCATCAAGCGTCCCAATCTCGCGCAGGGCAGCAAAGCTGGACAGATAGCCGCAGAGCCCCGCGACGATCCGGCGCTCCGATGCCGCGCGCCGCGCCCCCGACACGCGACCGATGGTGACTGGACGATCCCGCAGCGAAGCCAAGCGAACCTGCTCCCACTCCTCTGCCACCGGCCACCGTGACCGAGTCGCGTCTCCTGTCGGAGCTCTCATCGACAGCCACTCCGTCCCGTACCCCCACAGCCCACCCGTCTCCCGAAGGAGATCAGCCGGCGAGTCAACCGAGCATTCCCGCAGCACCGACCGACCGAACTCGAACTCAACACGGACCACCGGATCCCCGTTCCGATAATTCGCCCCCCACCGATCGAACCACCAGGTCGTACCGGTCCGGCGAGCCTGCCCCGACTTCTCGTAGATGCGGGCGGAGAGCCCGCCCCCAGACCGACGCCCGATCTGGAACCCAGTCCAGTGTCCTGCATCCTCATAGGTGGTCAACGTCTTGGCTCGCGTGACGAACCGATTCCGAGTCTCAGCGCTCAGCGTCAGCCCCTGGAAGTCGGCGTACAGGTCAGCCCTCGACACCGACCAATCGACACTGCACACCGACCCGACCACGTCCGAAAACGCATCCACAGCCGCTTGCGGACCCAGACCGGCCAGCAACTCGGCCCGAGGCTGCACACGCACCGCAGGCAAGTGCTGACTCGCCGTGAACCCCAGCAACCCATAGCTGTGCGACAACCGATACGCGTACTTCCCCCAGCCATGGCCGGACAGACCAAACTCGACACCGCCCAACTTGAACGGCACCGGCTCTCCCGCCTCAGCCGCTCGAGCCTTCCCCAGCTCCAGCATCCTGAGCAACGCCACAGGCAGATTCCCTCGACCCGATAGGTACAACGCATCGATACCCGAGGCCAGCTCACGCACTCGCACAAGTGCGACTAGCGGAGACTGCAGAACGGCCTGGGTGGGGGAGTGACCGACCATCGAACGAGCTACTCCTCCGAGCCCTTGGCTTCGAGGTAGTGCTCCCAGAACGCGACCGGATCGAGCTGCACCCCGACCACCTTGTACTCATCCGGATGCATGCCAAAGATCGTCCGGAACCGCTTCAGCTTCCGATAGATCGTCGCCCGATGCCAGCCAGCACGCTCGAGCCCCTCAAAGCCTCCATACAGATGCCACGACGCCCAGAACCCCAGCATGTCGGCACTCCACCTGGCGGTCAGCCTCGCGACCGCATCCCTACGGATGCCGTCGGTCGCTGAATACGCCGTGTCCAAGTACCTGTCCCATGCACGCCGCGCCAAACCGCGGCCCTCAGCAGACTCCGACCGCTTCTTCCGAAGATCGTCATTCATAGTCGCATCCTAGCGACCACAAACGACAAGGATGTAATCCTGTCGTCAACTTCCTGTACGATGCAGTTTGAGGGTGCTGTGATACAGGACACGCACCCGCTGGCTCTATTGTCGAATCGAAACGAGGACGCCTATGGACAAGCAGGAGGAAATGGTTCGGTTGCTCGCTCTCCAGTTTCGGGCGATGGTTCCGAACCAGGCCGAAGCGATCCGACAATTGAGCAAGCTCAAGTTTGGGACGAAGCGGATCGCCGAGCTCTTGGGTACTACAGCGAACACTGTGAACGTGACCCTCCAGCAAGCCAGGAAGGCCCCCTCGAAGGCAGCAAAGGACACTCGGAAGAATGGCTGACGAAGAGATCACCCGACGCCTTGACGCAATCATTGCGATTCTCAAGCTCGCTCACAGCGACTCCCTGACTGCCACGCGAGAGTCGTTGCTCCGCAATGAGGTAATCGCAGCCATTCTTGACGTTACTCGTGACGACTTCGTACCGTCCGGTGATATCAAGGCTGCCGTGAGTAAGAGCACGAGTGCGAAGGATAAGACCATCCAGCGCCGCCTGACCGACTTGGTTGCCATGGGGGTGCTCGAGAAGAAGCCGCACGCGCGCGCCGCCTATCGGTCAACGGGTGTCGTTTGACGCATGAGTGAGTCGCTCGACGCCTTTGCTGAACTCCAGGCAATTCGCAGCCGGCTTGATGGGATCGAGCACCGCCAGGAAATGCTCGTCCGGGCTCAAGCCGAGGAGATCCTGGCGGCGATCTGGACCATCATGGATAACGACCCCATGCTCGCGCCCACGTACCTGCTCGTTGACGGATCGCGTACGCAGCAACAGATCGCAAAGGAGCTCAGGCAAGGCGGCCATCCCGCGAGCGACGCAAGCATCTCTCGCAAACTCAAGCGTCTGAGAAATGACTTGGGGTTAGTGGAGCTCCTAGAACATACGGCAGCCGGAAAGGCCTATGGTAAGTCTGCCCTGGATCGGATTCTCAACCTAACGCCAAAGGTCGAAAAGCGGGTAGAGGCACGCACGAAGGCGCGTGCCAAACCCAAGAAGACGAAGTCGTCTGGATGACGCAGCCGAGCGAGCCGAGCGAGCGGGAGCTCCTGAGTCAGCTGAACCACGAGTTCCGGCGCCGCGGGTGGCGCGACAACGAGAACACTGCGCTAGCCATCGTGCGCGCGATCGAGGAGACCCGAGGCCGCGTCAATGTTGCTCGCTTGGCCAGAGTCCCATCCCGCACGTTCCTAAGTGACAATGCAGCGACCAGAAGGGATGTCAGGCAGGCCGTCAACTCGGCCATAGGTGAGTCCGATCTCATCTTGATCCGGGCGAAGCTTGGGGAGATCGCGTCTCGGCTTGACGATCTCGATTCCGAGCAGTCGCGGGCAGCGAGGGAGTTTGATGTCTTCATCTGCCACGCGAGCGAAGACAAGGATGACTTTGTTCGCCCACTCGCCTTGTCCCTGCGCGCCGAGGGGCTCACCGTCTGGTACGACGAGTTCGAGCTGCATCTAGGTGACAGCGTGCGGAGGAAGATCGACGCCGGAATTGCCAACAGCCGCTTCGGCGTGATCATTCTCTCGCCGAGCTTCTTCTCGAAGAGCTGGCCCCAGCACGAGCTCGACGGCCTGGTGACCCGCTCTGTCAGCGGGGTTCAAGTGCTCCTACCGATCTGGCATGGAGTCACACAGGAGGACGTGATGGTCTTCAGCCCCTCACTGGCTGACAAGTACGCAGCCCAAAGCGACATGTTCACGGTTGATGAGATTGCTGCTCAGATCGCGTACGTTGTACACCGCTAGTCAGGGGGCGTCGGCACGGATGCGCCCGGGTCTCAGACCACGCAATTAACCAGTCGTAGTAGCCGATACCCCACTCTTGCCCGGGGAGCAGAGGCCCAACCCCCAAAGGCTCGGGAGTGACGTCGGACTCGTCGACCGACGCCTGACTTACAGTCGAGACTCAGATCCCACGGCCTAAGCCTCCATGCGTTGTCTGCTTGATCACCCGACGGCTCCCCACTCCTAAGTCCCCCCCACCATGTCGTTGTAGAGCCCCAGCAGATGACTCACTCGCTCGGCGTCACTCCCAAGTCGACGCCTGCCCACATATGACCGCTCTACCGCTCGATCCAATGCTGCGTGTGCCTGCACGAGGTCACGCGGCATTGCGAGGTGATCGTACATGGCGGCGAGCGAAGCATCTGGATACTGCCTCCTCCTAGCCACCACAGCCTCAGCAGCCTCCTCGATACCGCCATCGGGCGATCGCTCCGGCCATGGGAATGGGTTGTAGACAGTGCCAGGCGAGAGCTGCAGACGGCTCTCGAGCCGGCCCGACACCGTCCGGAGCCAAGCCATGAACATGCTCGACTGCATCACGCCGAACAGCCACGAGTCCGCGTCTGGGACGCACCAGGACGGCGCCCGGACGAGTGCTTTGGGGCCACAGATTGCCATCGGGACGATCGGACGGAGTTCGGAGCTCACGTAGGGAACAAGGAGAAACGAAGCGCCGACGTCGCGTGGCTCCGTGAAGAGGTGAGGCGTCGCCGCAGCCTCTCGAGTCGCGGCTCTGGAACTTGCCTGGCGATATTGCTTAACAGCCTCCACACGCTCGCGGATCAGTCGGGAACCGCGAAGCTCGCCCGGGGTCGCGCTCTCGAGCCACAGCGCCCATCGTTTGTGACCATGAAGGAGCTCCTTACCGCCCAGGTACGGCCGCAGGAAGCGCGCAGCCACAGGATCGCTCAGAGCCGCGCCAACGTTTGTCTCGTCGAACAATAGATGGCCGCCGTCATTGGCCATGCTGCCGTACTTGGCAGACGGTACGGAGTCCGTAAGGAGGGAACGTGATTGGGCAACGAGGACCGGTTCTCCATCTATCAGGTACGGACTTATCTGCTCAGCAGACAGTTCGACGGGATCTCCTCGGTAGTGCGCGTAGTCGAAGATCCGCCTCTCGGTGTCCACAACGCCCATCGAGAATCCGACAATGACAACGTGAACTGCCGCGCGACCGCTTGCCTCACTGGTCCATGCGAAGGGACGGTGAGCGAAGTCGATCTTCACCCCAGCTTCAAGAAGCCTGGGCCACAGCGCACCGACATTCTGGCCCTGGCTGATCGAATTCGTAGCCACGAACGCGCAGCGTGCGCTTGTGCCCGAGATATATGTCGCTGCCTTCGAAAGCCAGGCAGCGACATAATCCAGCACACCGTGACCCGGTGCGTTATCGAAGGCGATACGCATGTCCTCCTGCTGTTCCGCGGTCCGGTACTGCCGCCCCCCGAAAGGGGGATTACCAATCACGTACGACACGTCGGAAGGCGCGACCACCGACGCCCAGTCAAGGCGCAGTGCGTTCCCTATCTTTATTTGGGGTGAAGATGGGATCGGAAACCTCACGTAGTGCTGTCCGAACTCCGCGGACACGGCTCGGTTGGCCATATGGTCCATCAGGTAGAGGGCTGTTCGCGCGATTCGCGCCGGAAACTCCTCGATCTCGATCCCGTAGAACTGGTCGACGGCTACGCGACAGAGCAGGTCAAGGTCTGACGTCAGCTGACCACCGACCTCCCGGCGCCCTGATCGTCCGGCAGTCTGGAGCCGTCGCAGGGCCTCTGTCTCTAGTCGGCGAAGCTCCCGGTAGCTCACTACTAGGAAGTTGCCGCACCCGCAGGCTGGATCGAGGATCCTAAGAGAGGCGATGCGATCTAGGAATGCCTGAAGCTTCGGCCGACTGCGTGCCTGCTCAAGTTCCTGTTCAAAGTCGTCGAGGAACAGAGGTCGGATTGTCCTGAGAATGTTCTCCTCTGACGTGTAGTGCGCACCCAGTTGACGTCGCTCGGCAGCTGTCATCACGTTCTGGAACATCGAACCGAAGATGGCAGGGCTAATAGCGGCCCAGTTGAACCGACAGGCATCCAGGAGTGCGTTGCGGATCTCCTCGGTACAGGAGGGGATAGGTAGCCGAGTCTCGAAAATGTCCCCATTGATGTACGTGAACCCCGACAAGTCCTCGTCGAGGTTGGGAGATCGCTCTTCCTCAGGAGTGTCAAGCACTTGGAAGATCTCAGCAAGTCGAGAGCCCAGGTCACTGCCGTCGACTCGTGTCTGATGGACCACGAACGAGTGAAACAGCGCGCGCTCCCAGACCCCCGTGTCATCGGCGAATAGACAGAAGAGAACTCGCGTGAGCCACTCGCGGGTTGGAGCTTCTTCGTAGCCCGAGTCCGCCAGGGCATCGTGGATGTTGGCCATGAGCTGGGTCGCTGCGAGGTTGACGTCCTCGTCGTTTGCGAATGCCTCATTCGGGGCAGCGTGCCCCGCCATCCACCAGAACAGATGAACGTGATCAGCCAAGTCCCTGAGAGCGAATGACCCTTGGGTGCCATCCACGAGATTGCGCCACCGGAACTTCCGAAAGTCGCACACGACGAGGAGCCAAGGTGACTCGGACTGGTGCAGGGTGGGCAGATAGTCGATCACTTGGTCCATCGCCTGGTCGAGACTCTGACCTGCTGACTTGTGCTCGACGGCCATGTGGCCCGGGTATAGAAGGTCGATCCAGCCCACGTTTCCCGTGGAAGCGCGCTCGGCGAGTAGCTCGAACTTGCCAACGAGCCTCCGATCGATGCCGAAGATGGCGAAGAACTCGTTCCAGAACGTCTGCTTCTCGGCGCTCTCCTGGACCGCGTCCTGCCAGCGACTGGCGAAAGAGGTCGCGCGCTCGCGAACTGTGTGTTTCGCGATGTCAGCGGTCACCGCGTCTGGCATTGGTCTTCCCTAGGCAGAACGCTGAGCTCGCAGGGCGCAACTGTTATTACGCTCGTCACTGACGACACCGGCGAAGACTAAGTCCTCCGAGCATTCAGCCGCCACTCTGCAACATGGCGCAGCGGTCGCTCACGGATGGGAATTGACCACGGCCTAAGCCGCCACTCTGTTTCACAGCCCGAAGGTTCGCTTACCGCCCGCAACCCGACCACGGCTTGAGCCGCCACTCTGTTTGATCGCCCGAAGGCTCTCCGACACTCGTCTCAACTACACGCGGCCGGGATGCGACGACGACCCGCCCGTCTTGGTGGTAGGTGACATCTATCCCCATCTCGGCGTTTACCTTGGCCTTGTCGGTGGGGTCGGCGGCGGCCAGGGTTGCGGTGGTGTCTTGAGGCCGGCGCCGCTAGCTGCTCAGAGTACGCCAGAGATCGATAGCGTCCGCTCGTTACTGGCACATCCGTCCATTTTGAGTAGGCTGTTGGGCACAAGGTCGCCTGACGCCTGTTCGACGGCAGGAGGCGCGTGACGATCGGAGGTTCTCCCATGGGAGTTCGAAGCAACTGGAGACGCTTCGCCGCCCTTGCATTCGTGGGAGCCTTCTGGGCAGGTTCCATGGCGGGCGTCGCGACTGCATCGAACAGGTTCCCGACGAACAACAAGGCAGGTGCCAACTCAACTGTGACGTTCCGGCACCTCAACCTAGCTTCCACCTTTCATGATGCGGCTCACGACACTGATACGACGGATGTAGAGCCAACCGACGTATACACCCTGATTTACCACGATGGAACACGCGAGGTGACGATTAACGACTACGATTACAACAACCCGTACGGCTACGGGTGGTACGAATGCCATGACGAGTATCTGAGTGGCGGACTGCTCATTTGTCTGGACAGTCATGTACACATCGACACGTACCTGTATGGCAATACACAGAATCCTCCAGGCACGAGCTATAGCACAACCGAAGCCAGGTCGCTCATGTGCGAGGAGGTAGGCCATGCGATCGGCCTAGCTCATTCATCCGAAGCGAACTCGTGTATGTCCCAGGACTGGGGCGAAACCGACTGGACTGTTCATGATGACGGTGTTGTCAACTCCATCTACTGAAATCGGTACAGCAGCCGCCCTACTGACGTGTCTGTGCTGGAGAGGATCGACATCACATGCTGACTAAGAGACTGAATGCACGGGTGGTGCGACTCTCTGCCCTGTGGCTCGTCGGTTTTGCAGCTGTCGGTGTAGCAGGCTTTGCCCTAACCCTGTCAACGTTCACTAACAACAACAGGAGCACCATCCACGATCAAACGGCGGCTCCCGTGGTTGCACCACATGTGCGGCGCGTAGTTTTGTCTTCCCTCGACGAACTTGTGGCGGCTAGTGACCTCGTTGTTGTAGGCACCGTCGTCGGAGTGGAGCCGGGCCGGGTAGCGGGAGATCCGGCGGACGGAGAAGCCGGTCAGGTTCAATTTCACGATGCAGTAATCCGTGTTGATGACGTGCTTGCTGGATCAACAGCACGGGACAGCATCAGGGTGGAGGTATTCTTCCTTCCGAATTCCCCGCCTGGAAGCATGACAGACATTGCCAGCGCCTGGTGGCGGCGCGGCGCGAGTTCCGTCTTCTTCGTTCGGTGGGACGCGACTGCGCCAGGTCGGGAAGCCGTTCTTCCCAGTTATGACGGTGTCTACCACTTACCGAGTGGCGTCGACGGTCCGGCTCGATCGGCCGGGACCGCACCGATCGCAGGCCTTGAGGGACGAACAGTCGAGGAAATACGGGCTGCGATCAGAGCCCTGGCCAGTGACTGATAGAGTGCCTCGATCCTCGACTTGGTAGAAAACCGCCTTCTGCCTCCACAGTGCCCTGTGGGTCGAGGATCTGCTGGTTCTTCGATATCACACAGATACGTCACGGATTGGGGCTTAACGTCGACAAGCGAGAAGTGCGCCGCTTGGCGCCTGGCAGCAGGCTCGGCGTACCAGATGACCCGGGGCTGTCGTGAGCTGGGCATCGGTGGTCACGAGGGCGGTGTGAAGAGTCTCGCTACGGCTGATGAAGACGGTGTTTTCGACGGTGAGGGTGCCGCGCAGTTCCGGATGCGGTCTGCCAGCGGGTTAGGTGGATACCGGGTGATAGCGAAGGCGACCTCCAGGAGAGGCAGTGACGCGCTCACCGATGAATCGACCTGGTTGCGAACGACGTCACCAGTGCCGGCGCTGGTGTAGTCCCCGGCCCCCGACGCTTCTCCGACACGCGAACTAATCCCGAATCTGTCACACCCGGGCCGTACGGTGTCTGCATGTTGGATACCGCGCTCGTGTCACGAGCCGACCTCCTCGCCGAGATCCACGGATGCGAGCGGGATGTCGCCGCGGCGCGGGCTCGTCAGGTAGTGGTGCTGCGGGAGCTCATGCGTCGTGGTCAGGAGCCCGGCGCCGCCGAGCTGGCCGCTCTGCTCGATGCCTCGGCCCGCACGGCCCGTGATCTGCTGGAGACGGCGCGCCGGACGCCCGAACGCTCGGTGTCGATGGAGCGGCTGTCCGCAGGCGACTCGTCGTTCGATCGCGCTGCTGCCGTCGCCTTCCTCATCGGGGCGGGGGCCGACGATGAAACCGTGGCCACAGCCGAATACCGCGACATCGCGGGCGTCGAGCGGCTGCGCGCCCTACAGCGCAAGATCACCCGCCGCAGCGAGCTGGAGGCTCACCAGCAGCGTTCGGTGCGCTGCTGGCCGTCGCTGGACTCGGCGGTCGGCTTCATTCACGCCGAGCTGACCGGCACCGACTGGCAGCTCGTGACCGGAGCACTCGACAGCCGCGGCGACCGACTTCCTCGCGACGAGGTGGCCACCGCGGAGCAGCGCCGCGCCGATGCGCTCGTCGCGCTGGCCCACGACTGGCTCGACGGCCGCCACTGCCCGACCGAGGAGTCCTCGTCGACAGCGATCGTCACCGTTCTCGTCGACCCCGAGCTCGCCTCGGCCACCAACGGCGAGGCCGGTGTGACGATCCCCGCCGGTCCCAGGGTCGGGCCATCCACCCTCGACGAGATCATGTGCGGTGGGGCGGTCGAGGTGGTCCTATCAGCCGACTCTGGCGTTCCGCTCGCGGTCGGCCCGACGACTCGGGTGGTGCCGCCGAAGGTGCGGAGATTCGTTCTCGCTCGTGACGGCGGATGCGTCGTCGAAGGATGCACCAGCCGTTATCGCCTCGAAGTGCACCACGTGATTCCCCGATCCCAAGGCGGCATCCATGACGCCGACAACCTCGTCACCCTGTGCTGGTATCACCACCACGTCGCCGTGCACGGCCGGGGTGAGCAGCTCGACCGTCAGAGTCCACCCGCTAGGCGGCGCCTCATCCCCGCCCGGGATCGCGACCCCTGACGAGGGGCGCCGTGGTCGCCTCGGACCACACCCTCTCTTCCGCTGGCTCGGTCTGCGACCCGCAGACGCGTCCTCACTCGTCCAGGACGAAGGTGACCAGCATGTTGACCTGGTACTCGGTGGCCTTGCCGTCGGTGACCTTGACCTGCTGCTCCTTGATCCAGGCTGCCTTGACGTTGCGCAGGGTCTGGTTGGCTCGCTTGATGCCTGTCTTTACGGCGTCTTCGAAGCTCTTCGGCGAGGTGGCGCTGATCTCGGTTACTCGGGCTACGGACATGTTCCGCCTCCAGGGTGGATGGACCCCCTCACGGTAGGTGGTGTCCGCGCCCTCTGGTGAATCGAGGCAGCGCGGCACACCCCGACGGCAGCCGGTAGCCTCTCGCCACCGCCGAACGAGTGGAGGAGTGCCGTGGACGCCGACGCCTTGAAGGACGTGCCGATCTTCGCCGACCTGTCCCGTAGGGCCCGACGACTCGCCGCCGAGCACTGTGACCTGATCGAAGTCGACGCAGGGGAGACCCTCATCGAACAGGGCGACCTCGCCCACGAGTTCTACATCATCATCGACGGCCAGGTCGACGTTCTCGTCGCCGGCGTGAAGGCGGCGACGCTCGGCGCTGGCGACGTGATGGGCGAGATCGGTGTGCTCGACACCCACAAGCGCACCGCCACCGTGGTCACCACGACCCCGACTCGTCTGATCATGATGGACGGGCGGGCGCTCCGGGCGATCGCCGACACGGATAAGGACGTGGCCGACGAGATCCGCGCCATCATCAACGCCCGCACCGCCGACTGAACCAGCACGCCAGGCTCGCGACGCGTAGCCTTGGGGCATGGTCGAGCGGACCGCTGCCGAGCGCTGGGTGGAGGCGTACGTCCACGCCTGGCTGACTTACGACCCAACGGCGATCGGGGCGCTCTTCAGCGATGACGCCGAATACCGCTTCCATCCCGACGGCAACCCGGTGGTGGGTCGTGACGCCATCGTCCAATCGTGGCTCGACGAACGCGACGATCCCGGCACCTATCACGCCGACTACGGCGTGTTCGCTCTCGAAGGGGACCGCGCCGCCATCACCGGGACCACCACCTACTTCGCCAACGACACCCACGAGTCGATCGTCAACGTCTACGACAACTGCTTCCTCGTCGAATTCGATGACGAAGGCACCTGTTGTCGGTTCACTGAGTGGTTCGTGGAGCGGTCGGAGGGTTGACCTCACCCCGGGCGCGCTCTGCCCGGCTGGTCGACCAGGCTCCGAGCAGCACCAATCCGCCGCCGAAGAGGGTCAACACGGTGATCCGCTCGTCGCGCAAGGCGGCTCCGAGGATCACCGACACCACCGGCACGATGTAGATGGTCACCGACGCTCGAGTGGCGCCGGTTCGGCGAGCCAGTTCCCCCATGAAGACCAGGGCGAACCCGGAACTGAGGACTCCTAGGAAGGCGATGGCGGCGAAGCCGCCCCAGGTGGCCGTGGAGTACTGAACGCCCCACAGCCCGATGGGGATGAGGGCGATCAGGGCAGCCGCTTGAGCGCGCACGATCACCGCCAGAGACCCATACTTCTGCACTAGCGGCACGGTGAGGTTGACCGCCAGCCCGTAGCACATGGCCGCCAGGACGAGCAGAACCACCCCGAAAAGACTCTGACCCCCGACGCGGACCGACTGGACGGTGATCACGGTCACCCCAATGAATCCTACGACCAGCCCCGCGGCCTGCAAGGGCCCGGGTCGGCGGCGCAGCAGGATGGCGGCGATCGTGCCCGCCCAGATCGGCATCGAGCCGTTGATCAGCCCGGCGATGGACGAGTCCACCCACTGCTGGGCGATGGGGAACAGCAGGAACGGAATGGCGATCCACACCAGGCCGATGAGCGCCAGCCCCGGATAGTCCTCCCGGTCCACCGGCCGACGAGCCCGCGGGATCAGCGATATGGCCAGCGCACCCAGGGCCACGCGCCCGAGGGTGATCACCGTCGGGTGCAGGGTCTCCAGGCCGACGGCGATCAGCACGAACGACGATCCCCACATCATTGCGGTGGCGAGCATCAGGCTCCACTCGACGGGTCCGAACGCAGCCGCCGAGGTGCCATCGGCCGTGGAGAGGAGGCGCCGGCGCTCGGTCACCTGGTGCTCGCGCCCAGCTCGTAGGCGGCAGTGTCGGCGCGCACCCGCCACAGCGGTCCGAAGATGAGCAGGGCGGCTGCGACGGCGATCACGGCACCACCACCCACGAAGAGCGGGCGCAAGCCGATGGCTTCACCGAGTACGCCACCGAGCGCTGCACCGATCGGAATCCCGGCGAAGGAGATGGTCCGCGAAGCCGCCACCACCCGACCGAGGCGATCCGGAGGCGCCAGGCGCTGACGAAGGGTGACGAAGGCGACCTGATTGATCGACACCCCGGCCATGGCGAGTCCGAACGGGAGCACGGTCAACGGGCCTTCGGAGACCCCGGCGCCCATGGCGCCGAAGCCAAACAACACGCCGCCGGCCACCACTGACCGGCCCAGACCGATGGCCGCCACCAACCTGGGTGCTAGCGACACCCCCACGGCCCCGATGGCGGCGAACCCGGCAAAGAGCATGCCCAGTGATAGGTCGGTGACCACGCCGAGTTCCTCCTGGGCGTACAGCACCATCACCGCAGCCAGCGGGGCGAAGGCAAGGTTGATGGCGAAGGCGGACAGGGTTGCCCAGCGCAGCGGCGCCGACTGCCATAGCGTGACGATCCCGTGGCGGAGTGCCGACCACACCGCCTCGCGGCGGGCGACCGGACGGGGTCGTATCTCCCGGAGCATGAGGATCCCTCCGACCGAGACCAGGTAGGTGACCGCCTGGAAGGCGAAGGCGGTGGCAATCCCCCCACCCCAAGCGAGGACGGCCCCACCGACCACGAAACCCAGGGTCTGGGCCAGGTTGCGCCCCACCTGAAGCCGGCTGTTGGCGACCACCAGCAGTTCGTCGGTGAGCACGGTGGGAACGTACGACTCGAGTCCGGTGTCGAACACCGTGGCCATCGAGCCCACCAGGAAGGCCACGGTGAAGGCCATCCACACGGTGCCTATCCCGGCGGCGACGGCGAGTGCCAGTAGCCCGAAAGCGACGGCGCGCAGCAGGTCGGCGATGACCAGGGCGCGGCGGACCCGCACCCGATCGACCAGCACCCCGGCGATGAACCCGAATAGCAGCACCGCCGCCGTCTCGAACATCGCCAGCAACCCCAACTGCGTTGCCGATCCGGTGAGGTCGCGGACGAAGACGGGCAGGGCGAAGAAGAGAGCCAGGTAATCCCCGAACTGAGAAACGGACTGTCCGACGACGAGCGGCCATGTGTTGCGGCGGGCCACCGCGGTCGGGTCGGACATCGGCCGCAGCGTACCAAGCTCAGGCAGGCCGGGGGAGTCGCGGTTTCCGGGTACGCTTGAGTTCATGGCAGAGACACGCGACATCCCGGAGATGGTTGGCGAGTTCTTCGACCTCGCCAAGCGGTACCTCCGCGAGCAGACCCTGGGTCCGGCCAAGCGTCTCGGTCGCCTCGCCGCCTTCAGCCTCCTCGCCTCGATCATGTTCGTCCTCGCCATCCTGTTCCTGTCGGTGGCGGCGATGCGCGTGATCGTCGGAGCCATGCCCGATGGTGCCATCTGGAGCGGGCTCGGCTACATCGCTTCGGCGATCGCCCTTCTCGTCCTGACCGCCATCATCATGTGGAGGGCAGCCCGATGAGCGTCAGCCGCGGTGACCTGGAGGCGAAGCTGGAGGAGATCCGGGGTGCGGTCGAGGAGACCGCCGAAGGCGCCCGGAACGCCGGGATCCTCATCGCCATGGGCGTGGTGGCGTTGGTCCTGATCGCTTTCCTCAACGGCCGGCGCCGCGGCCGCAAGGGAGTGGCGCGAGTCGAGGTCTACCGCCTGCGCTGACGGCCCTTGGGTGGCACTGCCACCACGATGCGGCCACCCGGACGGAGCCGCTGGGAGTGCACCATCTGGCGCTTGGACTCGTCGAGCCATCTGGCGAACGCGATGGCGAGCAGAGCCGCACCCAGGAAAGTGCGCAGATGGTCGCCTCGCCTGATCCCTTTGGCGAGCAACTTCCACCCGGTGGGGACGATGAACATGAGCCGATGCTACCCCCGGTTGGCGTCGCTCTAGAGTCGGGGCATGTTCCGAAACCGCGAACGCATGGTGAGAGTCCTCGGAATCCTCCTCGCCGCCGCGCTGGCGATCACGCTGGTGCTGCCCTTCCTCGGTAGGACGTGACCGACCGCTTCGCCGACGGGGACCTCTGCCTCCTCATCGATGCGAAGGGTCGCAAGCACCTCGTCGACCTCCAACCCGGCCGCACCTTCCAGTTCCACGCCGGGGTGATCCGACACGAGGACATCATCGGTGCCGAGGCTGGTGTGGTGGTGCGCACCGGCACCGGCGCCAAGGTGGCGGCGCTGCGCCCCCGCCTGGCCGACTACGTGCTGACCATGCGTCGCGGCGCCCAGGTGGTGTATCCGAAGGACCTGGGGCCGATGATCCACTGGGGCGACGCCCGGCCCGGACACCTGGTCGTCGAGGCCGGGACCGGCTCGGGTGCCCTCACCATGGCCCTCCTCGCCGCCGTGGGGCCGACCGGACGGGTGGTCTCGGTGGATCGGCGTGAGGATCACCAGGAGCACGCCCGGGGGGTCATGGAGCGGCTGCTGGGGGAGTTGCCCGCCAACCTGGAGCTGGTGGTGGGCGACGTGGCCGAGGTCGTGGCCGATCATCGGCCCGATCGGGTGTTCCTCGACCTGCCCGAGCCCTGGCACGTGGTGCCCCCGGCAGCCGAGGCGCTCACGCCCGGCGGGGTCCTGTGTGCCTATCTCCCCACCATCCCGCAGGTCATGCACCTGCACGACGCGCTGCGCCGCGCCCGGCGCTACGCCGCGGTCGAGACCTTCGAGACGCTCCATCGGGAGTGGCAGTTCGAAGGCCGATCCGTACGCCCCCGCAGCCAGATGGTCGGTCACACCGGGTTCATCACCGTGGCCCGGTCCGTCGTCGGAGAGGCACTCGACGAGGACGAGTACGACGCGGCGGAGGACGATCAGGATGCGTGAAGCGCTGACCGACTTTCCACCGGTCGGTCGTCGGGGGTGAGCGAATAGGTCGCTGGCTTCATCAGGTTCCGGCTTGTGGCAAGCCGGAACCTGATCCCGGGGCGAGCCTATTCGCTCACCCCCGTATACTCGGACCCGGACCGGGTGCGCCCGGTCCACGGTCGTCAGACGACCGGAGAGGATCGAGATGAGCGACCAGCAGATCGACGAGCTGCGGACAACCATCCGGATGCTCGAGGACGAGATCGCCATTCTCAGGCGGCGACTCCAGGATGCTCCGCGCCGCGTTCGCATCCTCGAAGAGCGACTCCTCGAGGCGAAGGGCCGCCTCAACCAGTCGCTCGGCCAGAACGAGAAGCTCTCGGTGGCGCTCGAAGAGACCCGGGAGCAGCTGGCCATCCTGCGCGACGAGGTCGAAAAGCTCACCGCACCGCCCAACCCGTTCGGAGTGGTCCACGGCGTCAACTCCGACGGCACCATCGACGTCCTTACCAGCGGCCGCAAGCTCCGGGTGACCGTCGAGCCGACCATCGAGATCAAGGAGCTCGAGATCGGTCAGGAGGTCGTCCTCAACGAGGCGATGAACGTCATCGACATCCGGGCCTTCGAGCCGACCGGCGACGTGATGAGCGTCAAGGAGATCCTCGACGAGCGCCGCGTCATCGTCCTCGGCCGCGGTGACGAGGAGCGGGTCGTCGAGCTCGCCGGACCGATGCGCGGCGCCTTCCTGCGGGTCGGCGACCACGTTCGGGTGGACATGCGCACCGGTCTCATCCACGAACGGCTGATCCGACCCGAGGTCGAGGAGTTGGTGCTCGAGGAGGTCCCCGACGTGTCCTACGAGGACATCGGCGGGCTCGAAGAGCAGATCACCGCCATTCGGGACGCGGTCGAGTTGCCGTACCTCCACAAGGACCTGTTCGACGAGTACGCCCTCAGCGCCCCGAAGGGGATCCTCCTCTACGGGCCGCCCGGATGCGGCAAGACGCTCATCGCCAAGGCGGTGGCGAACTCCCTGGCGACAGCGGTGGCCAGCAAGACGGGGCGCGGGGATGCTCGATCGTACTTCCTCAACGTCAAGGGCCCCGAGCTGCTCAACAAGTACGTGGGTGAGACGGAGCGTCAGATCCGGCTCATCTTCGTCCGGGCCAAGGAGAAGTCCGATGAGGGAGTCCCGGTGATCGTCTTCTTCGACGAAATGGACTCGCTGTTCCGTACCCGGGGCACCGGCATCTCGTCGGATGTCGAGTCGACGATCGTCCCCCAGTTGCTCTCCGAGCTCGACGGCGTCGAGGCCCTCAAGAACGTGATCGTGATCGGCGCCTCCAACCGTGAGGACCTGATCGATCCGGCGATCCTGCGGCCTGGTCGGCTCGACGTGAAGATCAAGATCGAGCGGCCCACCATCGAGGCCGCCCGCGCCATCTTCGGCGTCTACATCGACGCTGCCGTGCCCCTCGATGCCGTCGAGCTTGCCGGGTCGGACGGCGATGTCCCTGGTCATCTGGATCATCTCATCGACAAGGTGGTCGCCGACATGTACTCGACGGCGGACCACAACCGCTTCCTCGAGGTGACCTACGCCGGTGGCGACAAGGAGATCCTGTACTTCAAGGACTTCGTGTCCGGGGCCATGATCGAGAACGTGGTGCGGCGTGCCAAGAAGGAGGCGATCAAGCGGGAAATCGCCGAGGGCGTGCGTGGCGTCCGTCTCGCCGACCTGCTCGCAGCCATCAAGCAGGAGTTCCGCGAGCACGAGGACTTGCCCAACACCACCAACCCGGACGACTGGGCCCGGATCTCGGGCAAGAAGGGCGAGCGGATCGTCTACGTCCGCACGCTCATGGGCGGAGACGGCGAAGGTCGCAGCATCGAGGCCATCACCACCGGCCAGTACCTGTGAGCGCAGACCCGGGACCTCGTGTCCTCGGTACCGAAACCGAGTTCGGCATCACGGTGCGCAACCAGGTCGACTTCAACCCGGTGCTCGCCTCCAGTCTGGTGATCAACTCGTACTCGGGCTCGGCATCACGCATCCAGTGGTCGTTCGAGGAGGAGACACCGGGCCGCGACGCCCGCGGCTTCGGATACGAACCGCCTCCGACGGCGGACTTCGACGCCGGTCTGGTCAACGTGGTGCTCACCAACGGCGCCCGCTTCTACGTGGACCATGCCCACCCCGAGTACGCCACGCCCGAGTGCGTCGACGCCCGCGAGGCCGCCCTCCACGACAAGGCCGGAGAGGTGGTGCTGGCGCGTGCCGCCGCTGCCGCCACCGAGTCACTCCCCGAGGGGCGGCGCCTGCTCATCCACAAGAACAACAGCGACGGCAAGGGCAACTCGTACGGGGCCCATGAGAACTACCTGGTGCCCCGGTCGGTGCCATTCGCCGATCTGGTGCACCACATGACGCCGTTTCTGGTGTCGCGTCAGATATTCACCGGGGCGGGGAAGGTGGGGGCGGAGAACGGCAGACCCGCCGTCGAGTTCCAGCTGTCCCAGCGAGCCGACTTCTTCGAGGAGGAGATCGGCCTCGAGACCACCCTGAAGCGACCCATCGTCAACACCCGCGACGAGCCGCACGCCGATCCGGCGAAGTATCGGAGACTCCACGTCATCATCGGAGATGCCACCCTGAGCGAAGTGCAGACGTTCCTCAAGCTGGGGAGCGCCTCACTGGTCCTCGCCGCCATCGAGGCGGGCGCTCTGGGCGATCCCATCGTCCTGCGCCGGCCCGTCGATGCGGTCTGGCAGGTCAGCCACGATCCGACCCTGCGCACGACGATCGAACTCGACGACGGCTCCTCCGCCACGGCCCTCGACATCCAGTGGTTGTTCTTCGAGCGGGTGTCGAAGCACGTGGAGTCCGCCGGGGGTACCGACGTCGACCGTGAGGTCCTCCGGGTGTGGGAGGAAATCCTCACCGACCTGGAGGCGGACCCGTCCCGCACCCGCGACCGCCTCGACTGGGCGGCGAAGCGCTACCTGCTCGAAGGGTTCCGCCAGCGCGACGCCCTCGGCTGGGGAGACCCGAAGATGCGCCTCCTCGACCTCCAGTACCACGACGTCGACCCGGCGAGAGGCCTATACCACCGGCTCGCCGGATCCGGGAGGATGCAGCGCCTGTTCACGCCCCGGGAGATCGAGACGGCGGTGACCAACCCGCCACCCGGCACGAGAGCCTACTTTCGGGGCTCGTGTGTGGCCAAGTATGGCCACGCCATCGTCGCCGCCAACTGGGATTCTCTGCTCTTCGATATCGGGGGAGCCAGTCTCAAGCGGGTGCCTATGATGGAGCCCCTGAAGGGCCGGCGCGACCTCGTCGCCGGCCTCATCGATCGGTCCGACACCCCGGCCGACCTCATCGAAGCACTCGGAGGCGACCATGGCTGAGCAGGAACGCAAGCGGGTCCGTCGAGACGACGACACGCAGGCGGACGAGCAGACCGACGAACTCGTCGGCGCGTCCACCGAGGACCTCACCGACCGCATCGACGACCTGCTCGACGAGATCGACAGCGTCCTCGAGGAGAACGCCGAGGAGTTCGTCAAGAACTACGTCCAGAAGGGCGGCCAGTGATCGAAGGCGATGGTCTGCCCCTCGCCAGGGTGACACCGGCCGAGAGCTTCACGGCGGTGCTCCAGGCGAACGGCCTCACCCCGCGATGGGATGGCACCGCCGGCACCAGCGTCCTGCAGGCGCCGGACGGCACCACCGTGCTCGCATTCCGGCTCGCCGACAGCGTCATCATGGCCGGTGACCGCCGCGCCACATCGGGGTACCTCATCGCCCATCGGCGCATGCAGAAGGTTTATCCGGCGGACGACTATTCGGCGGTCGCCATATCCGGAACCGCAGGCATCGCCCTCGAGCTCGTTCGCCTCTTCCAGACCGAGCTGGAGCACTACGAGAAGATCGAGGGCCATCGGCTCAGCGTGGCCGGCAAGGCCAACCACCTGGCAACGATGATCCGCAAGCAGCTCCCCCTCGCCTTCCAGGGGCTCGGCGTGATTCCCCTGTTCTGTGGCGTCGAGGAAGCGACCGGGGCCAGCCACCTCTATTCGTTCGACATCGTCGGCGGCTCGTACGAGGAGATCGACTACGCCGCCACCGGGTCGGGGGGTCGCGACGCCCGGCTGTACCTTCGGACCGCCTACCGCCCCGACATGGACACCGACGAGGCGATCGACCTGGCCGTGGCTGCGCTCGTCGCCGCCGCCGAGGAGGACACCGCCACCGGCGGGCCGGACCTGATGCGAGAGATCTACCCCAACGTCGCCGTCGTCGACGCGGCGGGTTACCGGGAGATCGAGGATACGAGGTTGGCCGAAGCCGCTCGCCGTGCCCTGGGAGACGGCTCATGAGCCTCCCCTTCTACGTCCCCCCGGAGCAGCTGATGAAGGACCGGGCCGAGTTCGCCCGGAAGGGCATCGCCCGTGGCAAGTCGATGGTGGCGATCAGCTACGACGGCGGAGTCCTTCTCCTCGGGGAGAACCCGAGCCGGACGCTCCAAAAGATCTCCGAGGTGTACGACCGGATCGCCTTTGCCGCCGTCGGCAAGCAGAACGAGTTCGAACAACTCCGGGTAGGCGGCATCCGACGCGCCGACATCACCGGCTATGCCTATTCGCGGGCCGACGTGACCGCGCGCAGCCTCGCCACCGCCTACGCCCAGACGCTCGGCCACATCTTCACCCAGGAGGTCAAGCCCTATGAGGTGGAGCTGATGGTGGTCGAGGTGGGTCAGGAGCAGGGGAGCGACACCCTCTTTCGGATCACCTATGACGGCACGCTCTACGACGACCGCGAGTTCTCCGCCATCGGCGGATCGGCTGAGGCGCTTACCGCGCACATCGGCAAGGCGTTCGCTCCCGGCATGACGCTCGACGACGCCATCGCCCTCGCCAAGGAAGCCTGCCTGGCAGTCGCCCACGACAACGGGGCGTCGGGATGGGAAGCGGCGATCCTCGATCGCGCAGCCCGCCGCCGGGCGTTCCGGCGACTGGGCTCTGCGGAACTCGAGTGACCGCCGCCGACCCTTCCGACGCCCCCTTCGTCAAGGCGGGGACGCTCGGCGACCCAACCACGGCTCGCCTCACGGTGGCCCTGTTGGAGTCGGAGGGCATCCCCTGCATCGCCCGGGGACAGCTCTCGGGGGAGTTTCCGGTGACGGTGGGCCGCCTCGCCGAGACCGAACTCTGGGTACGCAGCAGCGACCTGGAGGACGCCCGGCGGATCATCGCCGACGCCGACGAGCGCGGCGCCGATGGGAGTGCGCCCACCCCTAGTGCTTCCCCCGTCGTGGCGATCGCCGTGGGCGTCTGCCTGGCATTGGCGGTCGTGCTCGCCGCGCTGCGTCTCTTTTGACCCCGCGGGGGTACCCTCCCAACGGTGGAACGCCGCATCTTCGGGATGGAGAACGAATACGGGGTGACCTGCACCCTGCGCGGCCAGCGCCGGCTTTCGCCCGACGAGGTGGCCCGCTACCTGTTCCGCCGAGTCGTCTCGTGGGGCCGTTCGTCGAATGTCTTCCTGGAGAACGGGGCGCGGCTCTACCTCGACGTCGGGAGCCACCCCGAGTACGCCACGCCCGAGTGTGACAGCCTCTACGACCTCATAGCCCACGACAAGGCGGGGGAGCGCGTCCTCGAGGGCCTCGTCCACTCCGCCCAGGATCGTCTCGACGAGGAGGGGATCCGCGGCGACATCTTCCTCTTCAAGAACAACACCGACTCGGCGGGCAATTCGTACGGCTGTCACGAGAACTACCTGGTGAGTCGCCAGGCGGACTTTCAGTCGATGATCGACACGCTGATCCCATTCTTCGTCACCCGCCAGATCTTCGCCGGGGCGGGGAAGTTGCTCCAGACGGCGCGCGGCACCGTGTATTCGATGGCGCAGCGGGCCGAGCACATCTGGGAGGGGGTCTCCTCGGCGACCACCCGGTCGCGTCCGATCATCAACACCCGCGACGAGCCCCACGCCGACGCCGAGAAGTACCGGCGTCTCCATGTCATCGCCGGTGACTCCAACATGTCGGAGTACGTCTCGTACGTAAAGACCGGCGTCACCGTTGCCATCCTGCAGATGCTCGAGGCTCAGGTGGTGTTTCGGGACCTGAGTCTGGAGAACCCGATCCGGGCGATCCGGGAGATCAGCCACGACATCACCTGCCGACGGCCCGTGCGGTTGGCCAACGGGCGGGAACTGAGCGCTCTCGACATCCAGTGGGAGTACCTCGAGAGGGTGATGCGGTACGCCCGCAGCCCGGGCTTCCCTCCGCAGGTTCAGCAGGCCCTCAGCATGTGGGAATACCTGCTCACCGGGCTCGAGAAGGATCCGCTGAGCCTTAAGCGGGAGTGCGACTGGGTAGCCAAGTACCACCTGATCGAGGAGTACGCCACCCGGCGCCAGCTGCCCAGGACCGACCCCCGGCTCGCGCTCATCGACCTGTCGTACCACGACGTCGATCAGACCCGGGGCCTCTACTACCTGCTCGAGCGAAAGGGTCTGATGGACCGGGTCGTCACCGACGCCGACGTCGACACGGCGCTGGTCCAGCCGCCCCAGACCACTCGGGCCCGGCTGCGCGGCGACTTCATCCGTGCCGCCAAGGCGAAGAATCGTGACTTCACCGTGGACTGGGTCCACCTCAAGCTCAACGACCAGGCCCAGCGCACCGTGCTGTGCAAGGACCCCTTCAAGGCCGTGGACGAGCGTGTCGAGAAGTTGATCGCGAGTCTCTAAAGGGGCTGTCGGCTCAGCCGCCGGCCGACTCCCTCTCCCCCCGAAGGGGGGAGTACCTGGCGGCGGAGCCGTCAGGTGAGGGGGGAGGGTGCACACTACGTGGGCCTCGCGACGCGTCTGGCCTCGCCCTCC